>NZ_CAWUDN010000060.1:0-49913 GCF_963920915.1 Nostoc sp. PCC 9305 | reverse complement strand
TCTCCGTATTTACTTATCTTTACATAGTTTAGTTTTTTTATGCCCACCTACTTAAATAGTCCCAAATTGTATAAACTCTTTCCTGAACTTTGCTATCAAATCTCCAAGCGTCACAAAGAATATCGAAACGCTTGCACATTAGAGAAGAGAAATCAAGTGATTCATGAAATGAACGAGGCTATTTTTAAGCTTCATAAGCAGGGAAAAGAACCTACCCTTGCTCAAGTTAGGAAACTTTTAACCAAACCAGGATATACACGGGATCAATTTTTTCAAGATGCCTTATTTAAAACTCGACAGGAACTCGGTTATGAAAATTGATATACCACGATAATCATGATTTGATAAATCATGTTCAACCTATTCTTTTGCGATAAACCAATATTTTTGTTCATCCCTGCTTGGAAGCATAACTTTTCTGAGGTGTATTAGAAGCATAAGCCTTTCGTGACGGAAAAGTTATCCTTCCAGTGACAGTCTCCTCTATTCACATAACCCCCACCTCGTCTGTGTCGTTCACCCTGATGGGGTAGAGGGTGAGAGCTGCTTGGACTTTCGACTTGACCCCAACGCCAAAGCAGAGGAGTTATGGCAACCGGAGGGGGCAAGCTACTATAACAGTGAATTAATACTGCAACCACAACAGAGGTGGACGCAACAGCAAAAGCTGGAGTTACTTGATTGGCATCCAATGTTTACTGGTAAGTGTCCCCAGTGCAGTGCATCCTTTGACCGAGACTACACCTCAAGAGTACATTGGGATTGTGAATGCGGTTGGATGGATGACTCAATTTAAGATATTCGTACTTTTTTACTTCCTTGCGCTTAATGCCTGTTGACTTAATTGCATCACAATATTTTGGGGCAATGGGTCTATGACAGCATCAGTCGGCAGAGATTTAATAAAAGCTGTCACCTCTTCCCCAGTTTTATATTTCCCTTCACTCCAAGCATCAGCAATCTGTTTAGCTATTTTATTAGCATCCTCTCGCTGATTATGGGCAGTGACACACTGTATATCATGACCAGTAAATGATATCCATGTCTGCCAAAGTCCCGTAACTGGATGTTGAACAATCCCTGTGGTCAGTTCATTGTCCTCAAGCACTGATTTTTTCTGACTGCGACCGAATCCTTTAAACATGGCAATATTGAGTAAACGCTACTTTAAAATGCCCAAAATCAACACAGCGATCGCGCTTTCATGTAACATCTACAATCCCACACTCACGTTGTCTCTACTGTTGCCACATGCTCCCTGAAAAACAGCGAGAGCTAGGGCTTTGCATCGGATTAGATTGCTAGTGGTAAAGCAATCTATCAATGGCTCTACTTTTTCCGTAACTGCTTCCCAGGGGGAAATCCAGGCACTATCTAATAATTACTAATTCGCAATTCGTAATTAATTCATAATTGTGTAACTATCAGAATAGTTGTAAAAACTTTAAAGTTAAACAATTTTCTCCATGCGCTCGTTACTCTTTCAAAACTTAAAGCTGACTATCCCTACAGCTTTATTATTTACGGTTCTTGGCTATATTCTAAGTCTATTTCTGAGTTTTCTTACCAATCCACAAGCAGCAAGATGGCAATTCCATCTAGAATTCGGGCCTGAACCCCCAAACCTTCATGAGCTTACAATTTTTCAAGCTCAGGCAGCATTCTCCGGTACAGCGCTCGGAATTCTAATAGCTCAAACAACTTTTTTTGTATATGTAAGTAAATTTGGACTCAGCAATCGTAGCACTAAGCAGTAATCGTAAGCGATGTCACTCGACTTGCCGCTTGCACGTCTACGCTATCTGCAACATCTGCAATTCAACGCTCACATTCCATCTACCGTTGCCCCACGCCGTCTTGAGAACAGCGAACGCTACAGAGGAAGCAGTGATTGGATTGCCAGTAATAAAGCAATTCATCTATGGCGCTACTTTTTCTTTAAACTGCTTTCCAGCAGAAAACGCAGGCACTTTCGTCGCTGGGATAGTCATTGGCTCATTGGTTTTCGGATTACGCCCTTCGCGCTCTGAGCGATCGCGTCGCTCGAATGACCCAAAACCAATCAGCGTTACCTTTTCACCATTAGCTACAGCCTCGGTAACAACTGACAAAAAAGCACTAATGACTTCATCAGCTTGCTTTTTTGTGATGTTGGTCTTTGCTGCTACAGCATCCACTAGCTCACCTTTGTTCATAAATCACCCTGAAGTATGCCAGTATTGGAAATTTACTTTACCATTACTTCCTCTTGTTGCGAAAGGGGGGAAAGGACTAACAATCAAGCAGCATACGAAAATTAACTGACAATTTTCAAAAAACTTGATGACAAACAATATCTGACATTAGTAAAAGCTACATCATTTAACTAGCGCCACCCAATTTAGATATCGTTGCTTTGAGTAGGTAAAAATAAGGTTTTTTCAATCTCTTGTTTTTGTTCAATAGCTAATTGACTCTTATTTATACACTCCATAATTGATAAATTTTTTTCATAATATTGCTTTAATAATTCTTTTTGATGTTTGCTCAATACTAAATCATAACCAATTACCTGTTTTATTCTATCAAGCCAATTTTGACCATGAGCTTGCCGCCAGTCACCAAATCTTAATTGTTCTGTTTTTGGATTAGGTAATTCGATTTTTAATTCTTGCAAAGCTTACTTAAGTTCAGGTTCAATATCCAATATTAATATTGATGCAATGATATTAGCTGGATCAAAAGTAGGGTTAAATTTAAAAGAAACTTCAAGTCCCAGATTATTTACACGATTAAAACTATCAAAAAAGGTGCGAACTTGGCTATTAATATTTTCATTAGGGTTAGAATTACGAACAAAGCCAAGAATAAATATACACATGAGAGCTAGATAAAAAGCTTTAACTTGTGTACGTTTATAGCTAGGGCTAACTAAAGATGATTTCTTATCTATCCAAGATAATAGACTCTGTAATTCCTCATCTTGTGCAACTAAAGCATCAGCTTCTTCCTTCTTCTGCTTTATAAATTTAAGTGATTCATCGATATTAAGTGAACTATAGCGGTTTTCACTTGAGTGAGAGACACTCAAATGTACTATAGAGATCAAAGAAGTAAAATTTGTCACTAATGAAAGCATACTCCATAGATTTGCGGCGGAAAATTACAGAAACTTATGAACGCGAATCTATATCTCAACGTAAGTTGGCAGAGCGGTTCAGAGTAGCCCCAAGTTTTATATATAAACTGCTTAAACAATACAGAGAGAAGGGGACGCTAGAAGCCAAGAGTCATGGAGGTGGTCAAAGTCTGAAACTGAGTCCAGAAAACATAATAGTTTTGGGAGAACTAGTAGAACACAAGAATGATACCACCTTAGAAGAGTTGAGAGAGCAACTGTATGAACAGACTCAGGTTCTCTTAAGTAACTCCACTATTAGTCGTGTATTGACCCGGTTGGGATTGACCCGCAAAAAAAACGCTTCATGCCAGTGAAAAACAAACCGAGCGAGTTCAAAATTTACGGAGAGAGTACCGACAACAAATGACTATGTTACCTGTGGAGAATTTAGTCTTCATAGATGAAGCGGGAGTGAATTTAGGAATGACTCGCCGATTCGGACGGGCCCTATCGGGACAAAGAGCTTATGGGACTCGTCCTCAACAACGAGGTCGGAATGTCAGCGTCATCGGTGCAATCGCATTGCGAGGTGTTGTCGCTTCTATTGCTATTGTGGGGGCAACAGATGGTTTAACTTTTGAGGCGTTTATTTCCCAGCGACTAGTACCTAACCTCTGGGCGGGAGCCTGTGTAGTCATGGACAATGCTTCCATTCATCAAGAAGCTTTTTTACGCCCTATTCTAGAGCAAGCAGGAGCTACTCTACACTTTCTCTCTTCCTATTCCCCTGACTTCTCCCCTATAGAAAACTGTTGGTCGAAAGTGAAAGAGTTTATTCGTTCTATCGCTCCTCGCACCTATCATGATTTAGCTCAAGCCATTAACAGGGCTTTTCAACAAGTCTCTCTTCAAGATATTCATCACTGGTTTACTCATTGTTGCTATTGCATCACTGAATACGTAGAGCCACTATCAAGTCTTCCAAGTAACTCTTGA
Organism: Nostoc sp. PCC 9305; assembly: GCF_963920915.1. Lineage (NCBI taxonomy): Bacteria > Bacillati > Cyanobacteriota > Cyanophyceae > Nostocales > Nostocaceae > Nostoc > Nostoc sp. PCC 9305. Next base: position 45,817 of record NZ_CAWUDN010000060.1, on the reverse strand, counting down.
ATTCAGTAAATCAAACCTCTAGTACACAAGTTCGTATCTCATTCAAATGCATACCGCTATAATAGCTTGTAAATAGTCTACCGACGGCTCTTCTAAAATTTGATTCGATTGGAGGAAATCATTAATACTAGATTTGATGAAGTAATTGATTAACCATTCGCTAGCTAGAGACAAAATCCTATCATAATGTAAATATATAGCTCCAAATAAAGCTTCAAACATCTCGCCAAAAAGCTCTATTTGTTTATTTTCATCTTGAAAACGTTCACTTCCTCCCAATAAACATAAAAATTTCAGATTTAACTGTTTTGCAAACTTGTAGCAGGTTTTTCTACTTACAATATGGCTTTTTATATTAGTAATTTTCTCTTGATTAAAACCTGGATATTCTTGATATAGATAGTCAATTACAACAGTACCTAAAATAGCATCTCCCAAAATTGCCAATCTTCTATAATTGCGCTCCTGTTTATCTTGCTGCTGTCGATTATTGGAATTTTCATAAATTTGTGAAGGATGAGTCAAGGCAATTTCAAGTAAATCTATTTTTTTGAAGTTGGGGATACAAATTGCTTGTTGAACTGCTTCAATATTTATACTCATGTTATTAGTACTCTAACTTTTACTGATTTTTGTAAACATCCCATTGCCTGGGTTCACTGCCTCATCCCAGTGCAGTTAGTCTTATGTGACTTAATCTTAAAATAGCTTAACTATACTTGCCCCTCAAGAATTTGAGCCAATTCACGACGGCTGCGATTTGCTTCTGACTTGAATCCTCTTAGTTTATTCAACACGAGGTCTTGTTTTCAGTTTTCCCTCAACAGTAGCTTTTCTAACACAAAAACTCCCAAACCGAATCTCTAGATCCAAACCGGATCTTCGCGCCAGATTTTCCACCAACATACTTGACCCTGTTGTTGACGCAGCATATTCAACAAGTTTATCGATTTTTGTAGTTTGGTGCTGCTCAAATCCTTTGCCAGGAATGGTAGTAGGTTTGTGTGATTAAATATAGGGATTTTAGCAGGGTTAGGAATTTGAGGAGTGAAGAGAGCGATCGCTCTTGGTTTTCCTCTGTACAAGACCCTACTCGCGTTCGCTTGAAAAATTTGAAGTTATATTACGAACCATATTCATAGGTTTTGGCAATTTGGCATCACAAGTCTGTGAATTGCAGTTTAAATAAGATATCAACAGAACAGACACAAATCGCCAGTTGTTGACCCAACGCTGTAGAACTCAGCAGCCAACCCACAGCACTCGGTCATCGCTTCTCTACATACAACTGGCTAGTAATGGACTAGAAAACACATAGTAAAGGTGGTATGGCGTACCCACCAACAGCCTGCAACCACGCGCAGTTTCCTCTAATGCCACCGTAGGCAGCAGACATCGCCTAACACCTAAAATACTGCTATGGTCAATCACTACCAAATTGCCTTATAGGAAAAGTTAGATTGAATATGAATGAGACTTTAGCAGCCACACTAGGGGAATTACAAGCACAAATATATTGGTTACATGATGCTGAGGAGTTTGCAGAATTGGCATCAGCAGCAGCTACTATATATATGAAACTTGGTTATACTCAACAGCAGTCCGAAACGGCAGGTAATTTAATTAGTCAGGCTTATCAATTATCTGATGATGCTGTTTTAGCCCAAGAAGCAGGTGATTTTGAAAAAGAAATACAGTTTTATCATCAAGTTAAAGATAAATTAACCCAAGTAGAAACTACATTACTTTATCAAAACAGCATTGCCATACATCAAATGAAATGGTGGATGTATTTTCGTCATCAACAAAAATTACAAACTATTATTCACTTATTTTTACAACATTTTCAAGCGGTAGGGTTGATGAACTTACTTACTGCTCTTAAACTTACATATTTTATAATGGAGATATGCAAAGTTCATAAATCGCGTGACACAGAAACCACCAAACATAATGCTATAAAATACTGGACAGAATTATTGGAAATCAAACCGCCACAATATCCTTATCTTGGTTAAATTACCTATTTTTCTAGGCTAACTGCTTCAATCACGTTGCAATACAGTTCGGTTAAAGAGAAAAGGGAAATCTAGAACCAATTACTGCTCAAGAGAAATATTGTCCGAGTAGATATGCCATCTCCGTTGCTTTGGAGTTGAGCCAGGAACGTTATTGACTCTTCGCAGCTTATAGCTACCACGAAAACGCTGTGGAGTTCCATTGCTAGTAACACTCGTAACAGTAACGGGAATTTCAATATATAGCGAGCCTGCTGCCCCTTCTAAAGAACCCGGTTTTCCGACTTCTTCAACAATGGATACGATGTTAGCAAAACCCTGCTGAAATTCCTCAAATGATTGCTTACTGGCAGTACCATCTCCATCCCAAGCCAAGTAAGCTTGTTTATAGTCTTGGCGAGCAATGGCATCGTAATAATCATGAATGAGTTGGACTGCTTGTTGTTCTTGGGACTGGTTATTGTCAGGATTTTGTGTGCCAGAAGCGGGTGGAGAAGATGGATTAGACCTGTCCGAAAGATTTGCCAGCATTGGGCGATTGGCAGATGCTAATTGTGATGTAGCAGAGTTACTGCAAGCTGTAATAGACATAGCAAGCAATAAAACTCCAATGACTGGATAACGTTGTTTTAACCAGATACAAAAAGAAAGGTTGATATTCAACAAAGCTATCTCCTGTGGAATCTGCACTCTTCACTGATAAATTCAGCATAGTTGAATTTATTGGTTACAGCCATTTACAAATTAAGATGAATAGTAATACTTTCAGCCAATAAGCCCCTAGTGTGGGCGACGCTATTTTTACACCAATTTATGAATCTTCAAGAAGTCAAAAATCAATTTCCAGAAGCAGTAGGTGAGATCGAGACACTTGAAAGACTAGGGTTTGCTTCCCGTAGTGGTAATTGGATTGATACCCTTGACTTTGAGAAAGCACAGACAGCTTGTTGGTTATTCGGAAGAGTCGGTGATGATCGAGACGCTGATGCTCTTATTCGTACTTTGTCTAGTCAACGTCATGAATTATGGATGCAAGCAGCAACTTCCCTTAGTCTCATCGCTACTGAGAAGCACCTAAAATCTTTGTTGTCTATTCTGTCTACTAGTTCTGATCCCATACAGCGAAATAGTGTGGTGTATGCAATCTCTTTTCTCTCGAATTACCAAGGAAATCAGGAAGTTATTAGTACGCTGACCGAAGTAGCAGCAAACATTGCTGAGGCTCCTTTTGTTAGAGCGCAAGCATTAGAGGGAATTGGCAATAAGCTCTCTCATGAATTACCAGAAAATTTATATCAGCCAGCAGTGAGTGTAATTATCCAAGGGTTGGATGATACTGAACCTGAAGTTAGATTTTGGTCATGTTTTGCTGCCGGTGCTTTAGAAATCAAGGAGACTTTGCCCAAGCTGCAACTATTGGCGCAGACTGATAAAACAATCGTAGCTGGGTGGTGGTCTGTAGGTGAGGAAGCTGAAGATTCAGTTACTCTTATGAGTGGAGGAGAACCACCACTGCGTAAACCATACAATTTACCTACCAATTAAATCTATTTTCTAGAACTCTAGTGGTCTGTCTGTTTTGTATTTGCTGTCGACAAATGGCGTGTTAGAAACGGAAAAGTACCGATTTTAGAAAAGCTATTTTGAATCGTACTTTTTGAGCGAGAATACCCATAGTTAAAGTTAAGTTCTGTATCCGTAACCAGCTTCTCCTTTTAGAAGTTCCCGTGCGCCAAAAATAGGGCTAATGCAGTTATTTAATTTGCCAAATATGTATAATGCTATCCTCATTGCTACTAACAAGGGTTTTACCATCCCGGCTCAGAGCAAGCCCTAAAACAGAACTGGAACCATCTTGAAAGGTATGCAATGGCTTTAAAGTCTCTAAGCTCCACAGTTTAATACTGCCATCATAATTGCCGCAAATCAGAATTTTTCCATCGGGGCTAATGGCAAGAGATTCAACTGAACTAAAATTATCACTAAACTCATGCAGCAGTTTTCCAGTTTGAAGATTCCATAACTTTAGGGTACTAATCGCACGATTTCGAGAAACTAGCTGACCAAAACTACCAGTAACAAGCTTTATGCTATCTGGAGTAATGGCAATAGCATCAACTCCGGTTTGGTGTCCTTTGAGAATATGGCGTGTTTTTTTGGTTTGTAAATCAATCAGCCTAATTGTATTATCATCGCCACCCCCACTACTCACAAGGGTTTGCATATCAGGGCTAAATGAAACTTTACTCACAAATCCTGAGTGTGCAGGAATAGTATCAAGCAGCTTAAGCGTGTGTAAATCCCAAAGCTTGATTGTGCCATCGTCACTGCCACTAGCAATCAATTTACCATCTGAACTAATCGCAACGCTTTCTACCGGTTGAGTATGTCCACTGTCGCCCTTTAGCATAAGGAAAGTGCGTAAATCCCAAACCTTCATTGTTGGGGTGGTTATTCCACCAGTTACAATCCGCTTGCCATCTGGACTAATCGCAATTGAAGTGACACCATCTGAGTCAGCTTCTAAACTACGCAGCAATTTCCCAGTACGTAAATTCCAGAATTTAATTGTATCATCTCTACCTCCAGTAATTAGCGTTTCCCCATCTGAGCTAATCGCAACGGCTCGAACACCAAAAGTCACTTTTTTATGCCCAGTCAGTGTGTGAACAAGTTGAATCTGTGGTTGTAACTGAGTAATTGTACTCTTGTCTATGGGAAGATTTGAACTAGAAGAATGTACATCAATACCAGTGATGTTTACTGCAATTGCTAAAACTATAATGACTGGTCTGGATTTGAGAAAATGCAATAATTTCATGGTGCCAAGGAACGCAATTACATAACATAGTTCCCATTGGATGGGACGCGATCGCTTATAAATAGAGCAAATCAAATCTTAGTTAATCAATTGGTTCTTTGGTACAATGTAGATAATTTGAATTAACCCATCCTGACAAACCATTAATTCTAGTATTGGGCCCTTGAACGACACTTATATAAGCCCAGATACCCTCTTGTTTCTTCAACAAAACATTATTGCCATTATCAAGACCTGCCCTAGATTGTCCATTCGGGCTATCACGAAGTGCCAGTTGCCCAGATGTAATATTCACTACATCACAATAAGTTACACCCTTGAGAGTTCCTACATTTTCAGTTGTCTCTACTAGTTGACGGCGTAATATCTGCTTATCTTTGTTGTAAATATTCAAATACATTCCTTCATTGGCATTTTCACGCCAGGAAACTGAATAAGTATAATCGCCATTTTCCCAGGTAATACCCCGATAACCATTATCACGCCAAGATGTTCCATTTTCTAAATTTATACATTTCCCCTGAGCATCACAACCTCTGTAGGTTTTGCCATTTTCTCCATCATCCAAAGTAATTGTAAATTCTCCAGCAAGGTAAGTCTCCGCTTTTGCATGAGTAGCAGTTACTCCAATAAAGAAAACAGTCAAAATTGCAGTCAAAAACAATCCTTTTATGCGTTTAATCATATTTACCTCTAGAATTTTCTAAAAATCAGAAAAACTTTTCAAAATTAGTATTTATCTTGTAATCTGGTAGGTTTTTTCTCTTAATTAAGCGGGTGATTACATCTTTAATAGCATTTTATTTATCAAAGTATGAAATTTATCTATTTTCAATAATGGGATTATAAATAAAACGTAAAAACTAGATAATACTAATAACACTATAAAAACTATTTAAATGAACAAGATATTGCAATTTAATTCCCAAACAGGTTACTTATACTTGTCCTTGAATAATTTGAGTTAATTCACTGCGGCTGCGATTTGCTTCTGACCAAAAAGCTACCCAAAAAATCATTAGCATCAACATCGGCATACCTACAAATAGCGCAGCCATATAATTAGGCATAGCCCCTGTCAACGTTATCGGAATGACTGCACCATACCAGGATAAAAACCAGAATCCTAAAAATGCCATCACAAAAGGATGTATCCTCATTTGTACATGAATCAAGGTTTGGTGAGATTCTACTTCAAAGCGTCCTCGAATCACTGGTAAAAACGAGTTCCGATAGTGAATTATGCGACTGATTTGAAACCCTGATTCCGAAATGGTTCCTTGATAAGGGAGGTGTTTCTTAGAGAATCTAAATACTTTTGTCGGTTCAACTTGTGCATTCAGCCGTTGCAGAACTATAGGCAGTTCATCAGGTGTCAAAATCGTAAAGCTATTGTCGGGTAATACTTTCATGTTGATTGAGGTTGCTGACTGAGAATAAAAACTCGATAATTTGTAATATGAATCCTCTTAGTTTATTCAACACAGGGTCTTACTTTAAGTAGGTGGGCGGAAAAACTTACAACTATGTAACGAAAAGTTAAGGAGAAGGATTAGAGTGAAATTTTACACGTTTTGTACTGTAGTTACCTTTTTCTCCTCTAGCTTGAACACCATCAATTACGGCATAAGCAAGGTCTAATTCATCATCAAATATTTGCCCAGATAGCTCATCTTTTTTCAGGTGTTGCCATTCCAATTCAATTGGATTCATCTCGGAGCAATACTTGGGTAAAAAGAAGATGTACAAACCCATCTGTTCCCACTTTGGCCATAGCTTTTGTACCTCAAGGCATCTATGTATTGGTCCGTTATCCTGCACAATTACCCTTATGCGTCCCAATTCCGATGCCTCTTGTGCTTCTTTTTCCATCATTTCGATATAAGACTTGCGGTTAACACCCCCAATCACCAAACCATAAACAAAGCTTATTATTGGTTGGAGAAAGCCGATAATACTTAATCTACGACCTCGACGCAATGTGAAGTTCTAAACGTTTTTGCTCACCCCTGAAATAATAGGTGTAACCCGGTTCACTCCACATACAAAACCCTGATTCGTCTAGATATTTAAGGTCTATTTCTCCTGCCGCAGCAGATAACTCCAAGATGTCTAGGTCTGCTTGTTTCCTCGCTTTTGTAATCGGGTCTTGTTTTCTTTTATGACAAATTCAAAGCCCGTTTCCAATTGACCCCCTTTTTTTGAGTACCCGTCTTAATCTGTCAGGACTCAGTTGCACGTTACGTTGTGTCTTTAACTTCTCTGATAATTGGGAACTATTATATGTGCGTGGCTCAACTCTTAAACATTCTTCTAAAAATACGATATCCTCTTCTTTCCACTTAGGTTTTAACCCTCGACCTGGTAATTCCCAAAGACTCTCTAAACCCTGCTTTCTCCATTTATGCAAAACATCTCTAACCGTTTGCTTATCCCAACCAAAATGGGCTGCTATTTTTTCTACATACCAGCCATGTGCGTTTAGCCTGATTACTTCTGCTCTATCTTTAACCTTCTGCGACACCTCCTCTGTTCTTAGATTTAACAGAGTTTGGTCTTGCTCACGAGTTAGAAATACCCTTAAACGAGCGCCCATATATAAGTCACCTCATGTAGATGCATTCTCCGTATTTACTTATCTTTACATAATTCAGTTTTTTTATGCCCACCTACTTAACTTATACAAAATGGTTTCAAGCAAGAAACCTTGATCGCGCTCGTGTTGGGATGACTTATCTTCAAAATTCAAAAGTGCGAAAATTGTTGATTACAAGACAGGGAAAAAATAAAAATTTTGATGGATTTAATTTAAGGAGTGTTAATCTCCAGAGAGCTAATTTAACAGATGCTAGCTTTATTGGTGCAGATTTAAGCAAAGCCAATTTACAGGATGCAGATTTATCAAAGGTAAAGCTGAAGCAAACTCAACTAGACGGCACTGATTTTACAGGTGCAATTCTCACCGGCGCATTCATTGAAGATTGGAACATTAGCATTGATACCAAATTTGATGGGGTTAGATGCGAGTACGTTTATATGCACCTGCCCACGCAAGACAACCCAGACCCTCACCGTAAACAGGCGTCACCGTGCCAAAACGGGAAAATTGTACGCTAAGGCTGAAACCATTCCCCCATAAGCATTTTAGCCACCAATTTTCAATAATACCCGTAAGTGATATTGAGCCGAGATAGGGTGTAATTTCCGGAAAAATGGTCTAAAAGGGCTTGCTGTATCTAAGTTTTAGCGATTTTGGCTAGCAACTTTATAAAATTTACCGCAGCCTGCGATTATTTTTGGTCAAATTCTAATTTCTTCTTTGGCTTTTTAGGAGCTTCTTTTGGTTAGTTTCGATTGGCAAAGAATTTTGTATAGTAATCGCTTCTCTTTAGGTGTCCGTGTGCGCCAATTACGCCAATTATCTATACTCATAAGTAGAAAGTTCTTATGATTCTAATTCGCCAATAAAACCAATCAAGGCAAATGGACATTTACAATTCAAAGCTTTTTCTAGGAAATTGGCGTGAAAGTGATATTCCTGACAAAGAAGATCAAAAATTTCTTCATAACTCAATTTTAGATTTGTATCTAATTCTCAAAGTCGTGTTTCTATTTTGGTCGTATATTTTTTAAAGTTGTTAGTTATTTTAGGGGACTGTATGAATATACTCGATGGTCTTTATATATTAGATGAAAATCACAAACCTATTGCTCCCACAAGTCTTGAGCAATGGTCTAAGTGGCGGAAAGATGATAACAATGTACAAGTAGCTTTAAGCACTTTTTCTTGGGGAAGAGTATCTACAATTTTTTTGGGAAAGGATTATTCTAATTTACTAAATCTTGAACCACAGCTTTTTGAAACTATGGTTTTTGGAGGTGAATACAATGGTAAATTCTGGAGATATTCAAATTCGGAGCAAGCTGTTAACGGACATAAAGAAGTTTGTACGTGGATGTTAGACTAAACAGAGAAATAGCAATGTGCCATCTCCGCTATATCTAACCCTATTTCTGGTATCCCATTTTATTTTGAGGACTGTTTTCATGTTTTTTAGCAATTGCAACAATAGTCGAAATTGACTTGACTTCATTATTCATCTTGCCAGTAATAAGTTGGTTGTATAAATATTTAGCTTCTTCTAATGAAAAAACTGATGGATTAGCAGCAGCATTAGCTTCATGACCACTTTGCCAACCACCCATATTGGAAAAAATTTCGTACCTAACAAGAGGACGATTTTCGCCACCTACATTAAACCACACGCAACTACGTTCTTGTTCAATGTCAATCGAAACTATTGGAGGAATACATCGCCAAGATGCAACTTGCTTTGACCAAGTTTGAAAACCGCCATAATTTTCATTCTTGATATTCATTTTTTATTTTTCTTCCCTTGCTATAAGATTTAGACAGTCTATTATTCATTTATCTTTGCTTGCTGATTGTTGCTATTTGACATGAAACCGATGATTACCAGATTGGTTTGTGCAACCATGCAACTGCATTGGTTGTAAAGTATAATATTCAATCTTTCTTTATAATTTTGTTGTCAATTTTCTCATAAAGTTAACTAAAAAGTTGATTTAAAATATTGTTTATTTGCCCGGAAAAGCTATAAGAGCAACTGTGAGTAGCATCATTATAATTAGCCTCAAGGCAATTCTCCGCATTTTCTAATCTACCAACTGGGCCTTTGATTTCAATTATTGCTATTTGTTCACCTTCAGCTTCAATAATTGTTTTTACTCTTGATTCTGGTAGGTTTTCGGGAGAGAGCGAATCTATTGATAAGCCTGTATCTACAACAATATTTGATAAATGATAAATTGATTTACATCCATCATCTGTACAAAATACTAAACAATTATTCCTAACGTAAATCTCAGTAATTCTCATTGTATAAATCCATGTTTTGATGATCTGATTGTATAAAAATTCAAAATCTCCATTTTGTCACTTCAGACGCGGCCAAATTCTTTGTGCTGGATGCCACCCGGAATCAATAGCCTCTTGATTTTTTGTACTGCTAATATCAAATTGCACGCATATAAACCTTTTACCAGTATCCATGTCATGGTGCAAGGCATAGGGTAGATCCGCGGCTTCTGCCCATCCAATTTCTCTTAATATTCGCTGATCGTTGATAATTTTCACGGTCAAGACACCTTTTAAAAATTTGTATGGCAAGTATCTTGCCATCGCAAACCCTAATTCTTTTGCTTCTGGGGGAGGATCACAAATCCTTTTGCCCTGCTTATCCTCCCCAATTCCTAAAAATGAATCTTCATAAACATAAAACAGGCTTACTGCTGGGCTGTAACCAGCTTCTTTTGCTTCAGGAGCTACCCAGTAATCAACTTCTAATGTGGGTATTTTGTATATTTGATCGTATTCTGGAATCCACCTCTGATAAGGCAGAAAGCACCATCTATTTTGGCTTTCTAATGCGTTATTTTTGCAAGATTTAGCATTGGGGCATTTATCAGCAGGAATGCCAGTGAGCATTTCACAATCTAAAAATTGCCAACATCCTTCATTGCTTGTGCTTTGAGTTTTGCGTTTAGGCATAATTCCGGAGTAGTCATTAGTCATTGGTCATTCAAAATTAACAAATAAAGATAATTGTTTTTTAATCATTGATATGTCATTGGACAAATCTTTTTTTAATGATTTTAGCCTTGAAAGAGAACCAGAAACATAATCATTTAGGTCATTTGGGTTGCCTGCCTCATCCAATTCCTCTTTTAAATCTTCTAGTAAATCAATAGCTTGATCAATCTTGCTCAGGTTTTCACCAAAATTAGTCAGGTGGTAGGAGATGGTGTTTAACCGATTGGTTACTACTGATTCAATATGCTGAGTCATAATTCCTATTTTGTAACTTTCCTAATTCTCTTCAAATTCGCAAAATGCTCAGTTGTGCGTATACCGCCCGCATACTCAATCAAGCAATAAGGGGCTTTTGCAATGGTGTGTTCAACAATTAGGCAGGGCTGCTTTGTCTTTTCGTTTAAATACATAATTCCCTTTTCGTCACTTGATGGATAATCTTGTTTTATTGTTTTTCAGTGCGATGGCTGATGCTTTGTCTGAGTGGTTGATTACCCTTATTTTGTTGGTGCAGAGTAGTATGTATTCCCTGCACCAACATGGTACGTTTTTACAAAAGTATTTTTTTATTATCACACTTAGTGAGTTATATGCTGAAATTATTCAGAAAAGTTTGGTAGGTTTTTTAACGCCAATTGTGCCACAACTTCTGCACGTTGTGACGTTACTTTTTGATACCGTAATGTTGTCTGAATGCTTTCATGTCCCATGAGCCCCCTGAGTTCTTCAATCCCCATTAATCCCACTCGCTCTGTAGCAAAAGTGTGCCGTAGGTCGTGAATACGAATTTCTTGGAGTTCAGGACGGGAGCAATGCGATTTTGTTAGACGACTCAAAAAAAGTGCGATCGCTAATAACCTTCTTCAGTACAAAAAGATATTGGCTACATGGTAGATAGTATTAATACTTAAAATATCCGAATAATGAAGAGCGTCTGTAACATCAGTTTGGAGTACTATTTTTTGTGGGTACAAAAAAAGTAGAATTCCCTTTTAGCAATAGTTTTGAGATAGGAAACGCCTACCTTGATGAAAAAAGATATATATGCAACTTTAGATTTAACTAAATCCTTAGAAGATTTTAAACTTGAGGTTACGAAACTTTTAGAATTAACTAATGTCCGAGAATGGGATGGACAAATTGTCAAAGAAAGAGAACAAAAAATTAGAGATACAGCCCTGATTTTAGCTGGTCAATCTATCGCCTTGTTTTTATATAATCTTTCCCAATCTCAAGAAGCTCTCGATACAGCAATAACTCAAACTCAAGGCTGGTGGCATCCCCAAACGCAAAGACATGGTTTAAGAAAAAGACAAATATTGACAGTTGGAAATGTTTTAGTGACTTTAATTTTACCCTATGTAGTAACAATCACTGAAAAAAATGATAAAAATAAATCCGGGAGCCAAGGCTTCTGTCCATTTTTAAAATGGTTGGGTATGTCAGAAGGCTTAACACCATTAGCCTGGTCAACTACTGCTCAATATGGTGCAATCACTAGCTCATTTAAAGCCGCTTGTACAACTTTGACGGGTTGGGGAATTAACCTTAGTTTAAAACGAATTGAACTTTTAACATATAAATTTGGACAAATTGGAATCAACTTACGTCAATCTAAAATCTTAAGTCGGCAATTAGGGAATTTAGCTGAAGGTAATATTCTTAAAGACCAAAGAGTTGTCATCGCCGTAGATGGTGGTCGGAGTAGAATCCGAATTAATAAAAAGGGGAGAAAAAATTCCAAAACCAAGCGACACGGGTTTATCGGCAAATGGATTGAGCCAAAGTTATTCACAATTTATGTTGTTGATGAGCAAGGTAAAAAAATAAATACTTCTGAAATTCCTATTACGAATGATGGCACTTATGAAGGATATAAAGCGCTTTTGGAGATTTTAGAAGTGTATTTAGTTGACTTGGGAATTAGTCAAGCAAAACAAGTCTTATTAATCGGAGATGGAGCGGAGTGGATCTGGATACATATTCCCCCGCTTTTGGCAAGATTAGGATGCCCAGTTGAAACTTATCAGCTATTCGATTTTTATCATGTTACAGAAAATATAAAAGTATTTGCAGACGCAGCTTTTAATGAAGAAGTACAGTCTAAAGAATGGTTTATAAAAGTTAGAAAGAGTTTAAAAAAAGGTAAAGCTAAATCCTTAATCACCCAGATGGATGAGTTGATTGCTGTAGCTACTGGAGAGCGGTGTAAGATTATGGTAACTAAACGAAATTATATTTTAGATGCTTATCGTAAAGGGCGTTTAAATTACGATAAAGCAATAAATAAAAAACTACCTATTGGCAGTGGTGCAATTGAGAGTTTAATTCGCCAAGTTATAAATTTAAGAATCAAAGGAAACAGTAAATTCTGGTTGAAAGAAAATGCAGAAATTATGTTACATCTGCGTTGCAAATGGATGGCTGGAAGTTGGGATAATTTTTGTGGTTCTATCTTTAATTCCTTTATCAAACCCCAAACTGCTTGATAAATTTTATACTTTTATTCTGTCTTTAATTAACTTTTTGTCATACTTGATACTAAGTATAAAAAACTGATTGCAGATATTTTTATAAATAATCGTCAAATGACTTGCTAGCAATCTTTGTGAGATATCTCATCAAGATGAATTCTCATGTAAAGCAGTATTTTATTTGCAAATAAAATCACCTTGTACCTAAATATAATTTTTAGCGATCGCTTGTTTTTGACCAGACCTCACAAAATCGCATTGCTCCCACCATCATCTATCTTGCTACTAAACCCAATATTGGGCACTTTCACGGATTGGCAAAAACGAACACAATCCTTATTCCCGTCCTCAACCGATTTGAAAACCCTCACAAAACCACCGTTGAATCGGGTAACAACTTTGTGCGCCTCAATGATGAAGGCAAAACTCACCTGAAGAATGCAGATTTAATTTCCGAAGTCGAGTTTTTAACTGAACTGGCACATCGCTTGCTGGGTGAGTATCCCGTCGAATGGCGCAAACTGCAAGATACTCGCTACGTGCGGCAACTGATTGCCACAACTATTCCCGGCTATGAAAAAATTGCGACGATTGACGACACCAGTGAAGAGTTCATCATCTCCGGGCGCATCGTCACTGAACCCCACTTCAAAACACCGTCAGGCAAGGCAAAAATGTTGACTACCCCACTGCCGAATCTGGCTTTACCTCAACCTCAAGACTTTGGTATTGATGAAAGAGCAAATAGTCTCGTGCTGGCGTTAATGACTGGACGCAGCTATTCCCAACACAACACGGTGGTTTACAAAATCGATGATCAATACCGAGGAATGCCCCATCGCCACTGCATTTTGATGAATCGCATGGATGCAGAAAAGATTGGGTTAGCCGAACACGATCGCGTCACAGTACAGGGCGATGCCGACAAACTAGAGAACGTGGAAGTGATTTATGGTGCTGTGCGAGAAGGCGCAGGGTTAATGTTTTATCCCGAAGTGAATGTCATTTTTAAAGCTAGAACAGAAAAACTTTCCGGTACACCTGCTTACAAACGAGTGCCGGTGGTAGTGTACGGAAAGCCGCTATCGCCACATTGATCAGCTATTTCAACCTGGAGATCCAGCATTAAGTTGTTAATGGGAGCAATGCGATTTTGTGAGGTCGGCCAAAAAAGGTGCGATCGCTAAAATCAATTCTCATCTTTTCAGCAATCATTAAAGTAAAAGGCTTGCCGTGCCTATTACATCCCCCTTGTCACGCCCTCAGAGGTTTGTGTTTTTGAGAATTAAAGTCCGATCTAACTTGCATCGCATTGCTCCCGTAGATAATTTACGTTTTAAGCCACCAATTAATCCAAGTCCTGCTATCGCTCCTAAGCCTAAGAGATTATAGGATTCTGGTACTGGTACCACATTCACCTGTAGCTGGTAAGGTCCTTCGCTATTTGGTCCTGCAAGCTTAGTATTATACCAATACTCATTGGCGACATTAACCCCTGAACCATCTCCTGAGTAAGACCAGCGAGCACTAGAATTATTTTCGGTAGTTAATTGGATCCAGTAGCGCGTATTAGCGGCCAAGGTGTAAGGAGTTGCCAGAGTGTAAATGTAGTCAGTTAAGCTACCTGTTAGTGTACTGTCATTAATCGTGGCAATTGTTAGTAAACTACTGCCAGGACTTGTGCTGCTGTCACTGAGTAGGCTTAATGTGCTGATACCAGGTACACCAGTTTCTTTCAAGCTCAGTACCACGCTAGTTAGGCTCTCGGCTGTGGAATCTGTAGAAAATGAGTTAGCAGGTTTAATCGTAACACTACTTGAACCCACAGATGAGATATCAGTCAAGCTATCATACAGGACAGCAGCATTAGCGTGCTGCGTGTTCACAATTGTCAAGGCTAAAGTAGCCAGACCTAACACTAGTACCTTATTTTCCATCTTACGAAATTTTAAAAAGGTTTGCGCTATCGAGTATAGCGGTTATGGGGTACAGCCGGGATACGGATACCGGCTGTACCCCCTAAAGCGCCAAATCCTTATCGTGTTGGGGAAGTCTGCCTCCTTATTGCCAAGGATAATCCTGATTTACGAGGAAAAGGCGGATTTTGGAGCATAGTCAACCATGTGGGCGAATTCAGTTGTACAGTCACAATGTGGGATGGAGAGTACACTGTGACAATTGACCACTTGAAGCCACTGAATTACTTGCCTGCGGAATGTCAGCAGATGCAGCTAATCAGCGATCGCATCAGTAGGTTGCGGGAAAATGAGAAATTAGAAGAAGCTGCCCGTGCTGTGCTGAAGCATCCAGGGTGGGTGTTGGTGTGAGGTAAAGGTTATTTGCAGCCGCTCAAGCGAACCGTTAGCAGTAGTTACGATGCACTTCAACAGACTAAGGACAAGTAACTAAATCGAAATTACAATCATTACGAGACAAAGTAATCATGGAATTCAACCCAAACAACAATGTTGTTAAACTCTGTCTTCAAGGTATGGGCATGGAAGAAAAAGGCAAAGCAGAAGAAGCAAGTAAACTGTTTCTTCAAGCCTGGAACGAAGCGACATACGACTTTGAAAAGTTTATTTCAGCTCATTATGTCGCCCGACATCAAAAAGATGTTTCCGATAAATTAAAATGGCTAGAAACGGCTTTGCATTTTGCATTAAAAATAAATGACGACTCTGTTAAGAGTGCTTTCCCTTCTCTATATTCAAACATTGCCAAATGCTATGAGAACTTAAGCGATCCTGACAAGGCAAGAAAGAATTATGAATTAGCAACTTCGTTTAAGGATAAACCTTCTGACAAAGGCCCCTTTTATCATGGAACGAAAGCAGATTTGCAGGTTGGCGATTTGCTGACAGCAGGAGGCAGTTCTAATTACAAATCTGAACTCAAAATGAATCACATTTATTTTACAGCTCTTGTTAATGGAGCGGGACTAGCTGCTGCATTAGCAAAAGGCGATGGACGTGAACGTGTTTATATCGTTGAACCGACAGGGAGTTTTGAAAATGACCCGAATGTTACAGACAAAAAATTTCCGGGTAATCCGACACGCTCATATCGCTCCCAAGTACCATTAAAAATCGTTGGCGAAGTCACAGATTGGGTGAGACAAACACCTGAAGAACTCCAAAAATGGCGTGAAAAGTTGGCCAATAACAAAGGAGAAATTATTAATTAATTTCTAAGATTCCCACATCCTGCTCACCGATCGAAACAAGTAGAAGTCCATCTGATTGAATATTAATTGCAGCTCCGATAACAGCAACATACGCTGCAACAAATGCAGCAATTAAATTAGTAACAATTTGTATATAGTGTCAAAAAGTCACAAAGAGTTCCCGGAACTCTATCTCTAGAAACTTTTGTCGCTGTTCATTATCGTACATACTATTTAATACATTAACTTATTTGTAACTTTTTACTCTTCTAATATTCCATAAGTGAGTCAGTAATGATAAAAAATGGTCAAAGATTGGCTTATGAACAAATTCACCCCTAAACGCAAAAAGCCACCTCTGCTTTATCTAGTAATTCAAAATCGCCCAACTCAAACATTTCCTCCTTCAAAAACCCAGCGACAGCAACTATTACAGTTAAGTAGGTGGTTACAATTAAATATAAGATAGAGAAAGTTTAAAAAACAGGTACTACGAGATGTCTGCTCGATTGCGAGTTAGATTAACAGATTTAGAAGATTTGACGCTTTTGGAGTTGCGGTCTGCGACAACAGTTCCTCAACGAACACGAGATCGCGCCCACATAATTCGATTAAATGCCCAAGGATGGAATGTACCAGCGATAGCTAAAATTTTTGAGTGTCACGAACATACGGTACGAGCAGCACTGAGGCGTTGGGAAAATAAGGGTTTGGGAGGATTGTGGGAAACTTCTGGGCGTGGAGCAAAGTGCAAATGGCTTGAGGCAGACTTAGCATATTTAGAGGATTGCTTAGAGTTAGAACCACGTACTTATAACAGTTTGCAGTTATCAGAAAAATTGGCTCAAGATAGAAATGTGCAATTGAGTCCGTCTCGTTTGCGACGTTTGCTCAAAAAAAAAGTGGAAATGGAAACGCACCCGCCTTACTCATAAGAGAAAACAAGACCCAGAAAAACGACGAATTAAGCAAGCAGACCTAGATACCTTAAAGCAAGCGGCAGTAGAAGGTTATGTCGAGCTTAAGTATCTTGATGAGTCTGGGTGTTGTCGTTGGAGTCCCGTTAGCTACAGTTACAGTCGTATCGGTAGCCAAAAACAAATGGCACAAGTTGGTAGCCGTGGTGGTCGCATTAGTATTTTGGGTTTATGGCAACCCCAAGTCAGTTTTGAATATGCCTTGGTTCAAGGTGGGTTCAAAACAAAACCCTACATCGAGGTTATGGATTGGGTTGCAGCTAAGGCACAAAACACTTTAGTTGAAACTGGTCGCATCAGTGTTATTGTTCACGATAATAGTTCCTTGCATACCAGTAAGAAAGCAAAACAAAAATGGCTTGAGTGGCAGGAAAAAGGATTATTCGTTTTCTTTTTACCACCTTATTGTTCCGAAATGAATCGGATAGAGGAAGAGTGGCATCAACTAAAAACTCATGAAATTGCTGGACAAATGTTTGACAATAACTACGATTTAGCTATGGCAATTATTGATGGCATGGAAGCTAGAAGCGTAAAGGGGGAATATGCCCTTGAGCGTCTTATATTTAATTGTGCCTAGCTACTTACTGCTGTTGAAATACCAGAATTGACCGAGCAAGAGATTCGCGATCGCTTGCACTTGGAACGCAAAGTTGAGAGGGCATTTTTTGAAGCGGGGAAGGCATTGGCAGAACTGCGCGATCGCCGGCTATACCGTTCCACTCACGGCACTTTTGAGGAATATTGTAAGGACAGGTTTGGATACAACCGTTCCCGCTTCTACCAGTTAATTGATGCGGCGGCTGTTGTGGACAATCTGCATAAATGTCCACCATTTGTGGACATTTTACCGACAGCAGAAGGGCAGGTTAGACCATTGACCAAGCTAGAAACCGAACAACAGCAGGAGGTTTAGCAAGCTGCTGTGGAAAAAGCTGGTGGTAAAGTGCCAACTGGCCGCATCGTCAAAGACGTTGTGCAACAAATTATAGAACGTACTCAACTACCCAACACCTACCAAATTGGCGAAGTCTGCCAAATTTTAACCAGGGACAATCCAGAACTTAGAGGTAAAAGCTGCTGTTGGGCGATTGTTAGTCAAGTGAATGACTTCATCTGTACGGTGAGAATTTGGGATGGGGAATGTACTGTTGGTTTGCAGCACCTGAAGTCTTACATTAGTTTTTTGAAGTGACGGCGTAGATGAGCCAAACATTTCTGTTGGTCACTCACTGCATAA
The DNA here is from genome assembly GCF_963920915.1 of Nostoc sp. PCC 9305. Lineage (NCBI taxonomy): Bacteria > Bacillati > Cyanobacteriota > Cyanophyceae > Nostocales > Nostocaceae > Nostoc > Nostoc sp. PCC 9305. Next base: position 27,507 of record NZ_CAWUDN010000060.1, on the reverse strand, counting down.
CCATTGTAGACACTAAAATCGTCGCTGCTGAGTACCCCTGTATAGAACCCATTTGACATCTTATGAGGTTTTGAATTAAGGTACTTCTGAGCATCTACAATCCAATCCTAATGGCGTATTCCAGCGATCTCACTGATGCAGAATGGGAAATTTTTGAACCCTTATTCCAAGAGATATTACCGAATAAGAAGCAGACTCGACCAAGCAACTGGACAAAACGAGATATCTTCAATGGAATTCTCTATCAACTGAAAAATGGGTGCAATTGGCAAGACTTACCTAAAGATTTCCCCCCTTATTCCACCGTATATTGGCACTACAAACAGTGGCGCTCTGCTGGAGTATTCGAGGAACTAATGAGTGTCTTGCATGGACAAGTCCGTGAACAGGTAAAAAAAAAACGCACTGGACAACCTTGATCATCATTGACTCCCAAGCGGTGAAAAATACCTGCAATGCCAGTGTGGAGTCGAAAGGTTTTTGTTTCTACAAAGCCACCAATGGTATTAAAAGGCACTTGGCTATTGATACCCTTGGGTTTCCCTTTTTTACCCACTGCACTCGCGCCAATGTCTCGGATGATGCCGGATTAATTGAGATGTTTACTCTCAACATCGACTACTTCAAGTCAAAACCAATCGATATTCCCAAGATCACCATCCTACTAGACCACGGGTATCACCCAGAATATTTGACTCAGGAGTTAGAGCAGATTTACCCGGAGATCATGACTAAAATCCAGTTTCAACTTTCTACGAAACCCTCAAAACTTTGAGATTGCAGCACAAGGAAAATGTGGATTTGTTCCGGCAGTAGCCAGATGGGTGATCGAGCGCTCCAATGCTTGGATGGAACGCTGTAAAATTCTGGTTAAGAACTTTGAACGAACCCTGGTTGGTGCCACTGCCAAACTCAATCTCTGCTTCATCAGGCTAATGATTAAGAGGCTTGCAGCACCTTCTTAGATGTCAAATGGGTTCTATAACTGACACTGAAGCCGTAAACCTTGTTTTTAATGATGCAATTGTTGGGTTGTAGAGATTGTATGGTTATGTCGCCAGCGTGCGAACCGACAGGTCGGCGCTTCGCTATCGCGTAGTGGGTGCTATCCATCATCGTGAATTAAATTATACGTAATTACAATTATCTATAGGTATTATTTTTTCAATCTGTTTATTTATCAAACAGTCAATATATTACAAAAGTAGTATTTTGTACTACAAACTAAGACGATTGGTATTAAAGGACTGTCAATTAATCTAGTTTATTGATAATAACTTTAGTGATAAAATGACCCTACTAAACATACCTTATTTTAGTTACAGGACTGTACGGTGACAGCAATAGTCTATTGTGGAGTGCAACTGTAATAAATCATATACAGAGAGGGTTATGGGGTTTTGTGTCAAGCCGATTGACCTTTGACGTAATGCTGAAATAATTGGGTTAATTTGCCCTCAGAATACCTCAATTATGGGGATTGTCAGAGTTTATTTTTCAGTTAATTATTTATTTTGATTGACAAAAATCAAACCCAATTTCACTTAATTGGGGTAATTAGTGTGTCAATTGGGGTAGTTCGGAGTAAATACGGGGGTGAGTTCTCCTGCCGTATGATTAAAGTAAGAGTATTGACAAATAGCTTACTGAGAAGCTTGATTTGCACGTTAATAGAAGAGAAGCTATGGCAAGAGCTAGTAAGCCAGCTGATTCGGTTGAGTTGGCGCGTATCATGCGGAATAAAGATATGGAGGACGGTATAGTAATTAGCTATCTCCAGTCGAAGAAGCGAGGGCAAACTGAGTTAGTATGTGAGGCGCTGCGGGCGTATTACCTACCATTTGCGCTATCTGCTGCGGGGGTATCTGGTGTTGAATTGCAGTCAGCCCTCCATGATGCGATCGCGCAACTTGAAGTTCAGATAATTAAGATGAAACGGACGTTTGGGATGGAGGGGTTGCCCCAGGTAGTTCTTGTTAATCCTCATAGTGGAGTTTTCTCGCAAGGTGCAATTGGCTTACAACAAACAATTGGAACTAATGGTGTAGGAATAACTCCTGTTTCAGCTAATTTAGTTCCTCCTTCGGTTTCTTTTTTTGATGCCACTGAGCCAAGTCCTGTCTCGTTACCTGTTACGGCAGAACCAGTAGGGTCAAATATTTTGGAAGAAGATTCTGAAGATGATGGTTTCTTTAATGATGATGAGGATGACCCAATTGCTAAGGCAGAAATAGAAGTTGATGCAGGATTTCGTCTGGAGTGAGGGGATTATTAGAGCCTGTTTTAAAACTAGAGCCGCAGGATGATAGAAGCGGGTGTTAGCATTGCAAGATAGTTATCAGCTTTTTTGTCATACCGTGTAGCAATGCGACGAAATTGATTTAAACGGTTGAAACATCTCTCGACCTGATTACTTTGGCGATAATAGGTAGATTGACTTCTCAAAGTAGAACTTGAATAATAAGCATTAATTCTATTTGGGCTTGCGGTTCTTTCTATGCTTTGACAAGGTGATAAGAATGATTACGCTACCTGACGTTGCGGTTGATGCTCAGATATATTCCAGCAATAATTCTGTGGTGTATCGTGGCATCAAGCTGTCAGATTGCACGCCTGTTATTCTCAAAGTTCTCAAACAGGACTATCCTACGGCATCGGAACTCACCCGCTACAGGCAGGAATATGAAATTACGCGATCGCTTAACTTAGAAGGCGCGATCGCGGCATATAGTCAGCAGGAATATCAGCGCACACTCATTATTCTTTTAGAAGATTTCGGTGGAGAGTCTCTGGAGAGATGGATACAGCAGCGTCCAGATTTCTGCCCTATGCCCTTATCAACTTTTCTATCCCTTGCCATTAAACTCACAGGTATTCTGGGCAGAATTCATGCTGCTGGTGTCATTCATAAAGATATCAACCCTAGCAATATTGTCTTCAATCTAGATACTGGGGTCGTTAAATTTATTGATTTCGGAATTGCTACTCGATTTAACCGCACCAATCCAACCTTCAAAAACCCTCATGTTCTAGAAGGCACTCTTGCATACTTATCTCCAGAGCAAACCGGACGGATGAACCGTTTGCTTGATTATCGTACTGATTTTTACTCCCTTGGCGTAACGTTCTATGAACTGCTCACTGGACAGTTACCGTTTGCTACAACAGACATTCTTGAACTTGTCCATTGTCATCTTGCCAAATCACCTGTTCCGCCTCATGAACTGAAGGCAACGATTCCCAAAGCAGTTTCAGATATCGTTTTGAAACTAATGGCAAAAAATGCGGAGGATCGCTATCAGAGTGCTTGGGGTATCAAAGCAGATTTAGAAATTTGTGCTGACCAATTAAAAAAAAGCGGGCAAATCAATAGTATTCAACTGGGTCTATTAGATGTTTGGGATCAGTTTCAAATTCCCCAAAAACTTTATGGACGAGATCAGGAAGTTGCAATGTTACTAGCGGCTTTTGTTCGCGTAGCGTGTCCGTTGGCGCAGCCTCCCGCAGGGAAGGAGAGTCGCGTTGCTTCAGAAAACCTTGTACAACAAACTTCAGAACAGAAACTAACAGACAATCAAATCTTCAAAGTCGAAATGATGCTGGTTTCTGGCTATGCGGGAATTGGGAAATCAGCATTAGTGCAGGAACTTTATAAACCAATCACCGCAAAGCGCGGCTATTTTATTTGGGGTAAATTCGATCAATTTGGGCGTAATATTCCTTACAGTGCGATCGCAGATGCTTTGCAAAAATTGGTGCAACAACTACTGGGTGAACCGGATGAGCAACTTCAACAGTGGCGATCGCGCTTGCTAACGGCTTTGGGAACCAACGGACAAATTATCATTGATATCATCCCGGAAGTTGAATTAATTATCGGCAAGCAGCCGTCCGTAGCGGAAGTTGGAGCAACGGAAGCTCAAAATCGTTTCAATCTAATTTTTCAGAAATTTGTGCGGGTGTTTTGTTCAGAGTCACACCCGCTTGTGATCTTTTTAGATGATTTGCAATGGATAGACTCAGCAACACTGAAGTTAATCGAGCTGATGCTGCTTGATGAACAAACCCAATTCCTATTTTTAATTGGAGCCTATCGAGATAATGAAGTAAATCCAACGCATCCATTAACATTAACCCTAGAGAGACTACGAAAACAAGGGGCAGTGCTTCAGGAAATTAGCCTAACACCATTAAGGCTGCGTCCACTGAGTCAGTTGATTGCCGAGACGCTACATCAGAATGCAGACATCGTTCGTCCCTTAGCTGAGTTAGTTTTGCGTAAAACCGAGGGCAATCCTTTCTTTGTCGGTGAATTTTTGAGAATGCTGCATAGTGAAAATCTACTGACCTTTGACCCCCCTCAATCTCCCCTTACCAAGGGGGGACAGAGGGGGGTAGGGGGGTGGCAATGGAACATTGCTGATATTCAAGCCCAGGATATTACCGATAATGTAGTGGAGTTGCTACTGATCCAGTTAAATAAATTACCAGAAAACACACAGCAAATTCTCCAGTTAGCAGCTTGTATCGGTGCTGAATTTAATTTAAATACGTTAGCGATCGCTTGCGAACAATCTCAAGAAGCAATTTCTCTAGATTTACTAGTAGCCATTCAAGCTGGATTAATTCAACCTATATCTGAATTAGATGAAAACTTGTTAGTTCAAGAATATAAGTTTTTGCACGATCGCGTACAGCAAGCAGCTTATGCCTTAATCGATGAGTCGCAAAAACTTGGGGTACATCTGCAAATCGGTCGCAATTTACTCGAAAAGACTTCACCGGAGCAACTAGCAGAGCGGTTGTTTGAAATTGTTGACCAACTGAATTATGGAACCGAGTTAATCGGTGAGCAATCCCAACGGAATGAGATTGCCACACTGAATTTGCAAGCAGGTCAAAAAGCGCTGGCAGCGACGGCTTATGAAGCGGCTTTCAAGTATTACAATGCAGGGCTTAAACTCCTTGATGTAGAAAGTTGGCAGCGTGAGTATGACCTAACTTTGGTGTTGCATTCCGAGGCAGCAGAGGCAGCATACCTCAGTGGTCACTTTGACGAAATGGAGCGGCTTGTAGAAGAAGTGGTCAACCGTGCGAGGACGGCGCTTGATAAAGTGAAAGCTTACGATAGCAGAATTCAAGCATGGCTGTCACGGGGCGACCCTAAAGAAGCCCTTAAACATGGCTTGGAAGTGCTGCAACTCTTGGGAATTAGTTTAGTAGAAGTTCCAAGTCAGTTAGACGTTCAAGCAGCATTAGAGGAAACAGCTTCACAATTTGCTGGGCGGGAAATCGAAGATTTGATTGATCTGCCAGAGATGACTGAACCTGTGCCACTGGCAGCAATCCATATTTTAGTCAGCACAGTGGGAGCGGCTTTTAATGTGTCACCCGCTTTGATGGTGCTGATTGTGTGCAAAATGGTGAATTTATCGATCGCCAATGGAAACGCTATCTGGTCGCTTCTCGGTTATGCTGCTTATGGCATGATGCTATGTGGAGTTGTACAAGATATTGAACTGGGCTATCGATTTGGCAAATTATCCTTAAACTTAGCAAAAAGATTAAATAACAAGAGAGTTAACTGCAAAGCATTGCTGATGGTGAATTTTCATATAATTCACTGGAAAGACCATCTTAAAGAGACGTTCCCTATCTTAGCTGAGGCTTATCAAAGCGGTATAGAAAGTGGAGAGTTTGAATTTGCCAGTTATTGTGCATTCAGCCTATGTTATTACCCCTTTTTTGCAGGACAAGAACTGACAGAACTGGAACAACAAACAGCGATTTATCGTCAAGCCACCAATCAAATTAGACGAGAGACTGCTTCCATTTGGCTGGCAATGTTGCAGCAAACGATCCTTAACCTGCGAGGTCAATCTGAAAATCCAAGTCGCTTAGTGAGTTGTATCTATGACGAAGAGCAAGCACTATCACGAGCGATCGCTGTCAAGGATGGAACTAGCCTTCACTACTTTTACTTAAATAAGCTGATTTTATGCTATCTGTTCGGGGAGTATAAGCAAGCTGCAAAAACGGCTACTTTGGCAGAACAGTATTTAGACACAGCCACAGCAATCATCTCTGTACCTCTGTTTCATTTCTATGACTCTCTAATATTTCTGAGCTTGTTGGCGGATGCTTCAAACTCTGAAAAAGCAGCTTGGTTGAATCGCGTTAACACCAACCAGGAAAAAATGCAGAAATGGGCACACCATGCCCCCATGAATTTTTTGCATAAATTTCAGTTAGTTGAGGCAGAGAAAGCACGAGTTTTGGGTCAGTTTTTTGAGGCAGAGGAGTTTTACGAACAAGCAATTCTTGGTGCTAAAGAAAACGAGTACCTTCAAGAAGAAGCCTTATGCTATGAATTAGCTGCAAAACATTACTTGGCTCGTGGTCGAGAAAGGTTTGCTCAACTTTATATGAAGGAAGCCCATTACTGCTATGAGCGGTGGGGAGCAACTGCAAAAGCCAAAGATTTAGAGACTCGCTATCCACAGTTTTTTCCTCAATCGCTGAATGTGGCTGGCGCACTAGTTCATACCACTGCTGGAACTACTTCTAATAGCTCAGATATCGCTTTCGATTTAGCGGCGGTGATGAAAGCATCTCAAGCCATCTCTCGTGAAATTGAACTGGATCAGTTACTCAATTCTTTGATGCAGATATTAATTGAGAATGCTGGCGCACAAACTGGATGCTTGATTTTGGAAAACGCAGGAGAATGGGCGATCGAAGCTGCTTGTGAACTCAATGGTGATGCAAATTTTTGTGCTACACAAGTATTGCAATCGATTTCAATGGTAAATCGCTTACCCGAATCCATCATTCATTATGTGATTCGGACTCATGAATCTGTGATCTTAAATGATGCAACTCGTGAAGGTAATTTCATCAATGAGCCATATATTCAGCAGAACCAAACGAAATCACTTCTTTGTTTGCCGTTGTTGAATCAAAGTAAACTTGTTGGTGTGCTGTATCTGGAAAATCGATTAGTAACTGGAGCATTCACAGCAGAACGCTCACAACTTCTAAATCTACTATCAACTCAGGCAGCCATTGCGATCGAAAATGCCAAACTCTATTCAAAGCTACGCACTAGCGAAAGTCAGATGGCTCAATTTCTAGAAGCGGTTCCGGTAGGAATTGGAATAGTCGATGCGACTGGTCGCCCATACTACGCCAATCAACGGGGAATTCAGTTAATGGGCAAAGAGATCGATCCTTTGGTAGCACCGGAGCAAATCGCAGAGGTTTATCAACTTTATGTGGCAGGAACGGATCGGATATATCCAACTGAGCAACTGCCAATCATCAGGGCGTTGAGCGGCGAACGCACCAGAGTTGACGACGTAGAAATTCACCAAAACAACGCAACCATTCCAGTTGAGGCATGGGGAACTCCAGTATTTGACGAACAGGGCAATGTGGTTTATGCGATCGTCACCTTTCAAGACATCACAGAGCGCAAACAAGCAGAGCAACTATTAGCCAATTACAACCGCACCTTAGAGCAACAGGTAACTGAAAGGACGGCGGCTTTACAGCAAAGCCAAGCAGAACTGCGCGAGCGAGAACAGGAATTACGAGTGATCACGGACGCTCTACCTGTTTGTATCACATATATAGATGCCGACCAGCGTTATCGGTTTGCCAACCGCACTTATGAGGAATGGTTTCACCGTAGTCGAGGTGAGATTCTGGGGAAGCATATTTGCGACAACTTGGGTGAGGCGGCTTATCAAGTTGTACAACCGTACATCAATCAAGCACTGGCAGGGCAAATCACAACCTATGAGGCAGACATTCCCTGTCTGTTTGGCAAGAAATATATCAGTAATTCTCTCATCCCCGATTTCGATGACAATGGTCAAGTCAAAGGATACTATGGTCTGATTACAGATATCAGCGATCGCAAACGTGCCGAAGAAGCCTCAATTTTAGAGGAACGGAACCGTATGGCACGCGAAATCCATGACACTCTCGCGCAAGCCTTTACGGGGATTCTGGTTCACATGGGAACCGTTTCTCGATTAGTGGCAACCAACCCCCAAGCAATTCAAACACATATTAATACCGTGCGAGATTTGGCTCGCACCGGGCTGACAGAAGCTCGACGCTCCGTTGCAGCACTGCGTCCCCAATCCCTAGAAGACGGCAATCTCTGGACGGCACTGCAACGATTTGTAGCTACAATGCAATCTTCAACCGAAACCAGCCTGATTTGTGATATTATCGGCACGCCCTATACGTTACCGCCTGAAACAGATAATAATCTGCTGAGAATTGCACAGGAAGCATTTACAAATTCAATTAGATATGCTAATGCAAACGAAATTCGGATTGAATTAGTTTATGAACCAACGCAATTCTGCTTACGAATTAAAGACAATGGACAAGGATTTGAAGTCAACCATACCATCCTAAATCGGGGGTTTGGCTTACTGGGAATTACCGAACGAGCGGAACGTATTGGGGCACAACTCTCAATTGAGAGCCGGCTGGGGCAGGGAACAGAAACGAGCGTATCTGTACATCGGGAGGCATCAGCGTGATTCAGTCTAAAGCAATCCGCGTTTTGATTGTTGACGATCACTCGATTGTCCGGCAAGGACTAGCCGCGATGATTGAGAATGAGCCAGATATGACAGTGGTGGGTCAAGGGGGCAATGGCCAGGAAGCGATCGCTCAATATAAACAACTCCAGCCTGATGTCACCTTGATCGACTTGCGGATGCCCCAGGTAAGCGGCGTTGATGCGATCGTTGCCATCTGTGCTGAATTCGCCCATGCCCGGATGATTGTACTGACCACTTATGACGGGGACGAAGATATTTATCGAGCATTACGCGCCGGAGCTAAAGGTTATCTGCTGAAGGACGCTGAACCGGATGCACTCCTGAATGCGATTCATATTGTTCATAGAGGACAACAATATATCCCTTCCGAAGTCGCTGCCAAACTGGTGGAACGGATGAACATTCCAGAGTTGAGCGATCGAGAACAAGAGGTTGTTCGTCAGATGGTGCTTGGCTTGAGTAATCACGATATTGCTGCGGCTTTGAATATTACTGAAAGTACTGTCAAATTTCACATCAACAAAATTTTGAGCAAATTAGGTGTGAGCGATCGCACTCAAGCGGTGATTACCGCACTGAAGCGTGGACTTGCCAAGTTGTGAAAGCAATGAGAACTGAACTTAAGTTCGGTTGAGGGTTAGTTTTAGAGATAGTAAGCAACTGTTGTTTCATCGCTTCAATTACTCAACTCTGAGTTGGCGACAAAGCTGAATTAGTTTCATAAGCTAAAGACATAGAAAAAACGGAGTCGGGAGGAATCACAGATAGGAGTCAGCATAATTCGTAATTCATAATGACGCTCGCAGACTCGCTACCGCTACGCTAACGTAATTCGTAATTTTTACCCCACGGATAAAATTTGGGGGCTTGAATCTTGAATGAGGAATGAAACCAATTCGCAATTCACAATTCGCAATTCGCAATTAAACTAAGCCACCCACTAGGGGGAGCCACTGCGGTGGACGGGTTCCCCGGCATAAAGCAAGTGGCATTGGGGTTTCAACCTACCTTGCGATGATGCGGATTATTTCGCGCGACTTGCGGGCGAGGTTTTTACCTTTTCCCCTTATTGATAAATTTATTTTTTTCCATTAATGAATTAAGGGGCTTGTATTCTTAATTCATTAATTACGAATTACGAATTACGAATTAGTAATTATTTGATCATGGCAATCCCTTGATGCTGCGATCAACCCTTTTTGGTAGAGTGTGTGATGAATCAAAATAGTCATCTTAATCAACTCTTTGTTCCACCTTCCCAACGCGATCGCTATCAGGGAATGCTCAATGCCCCGATCATACTCGTGGAATATGGAAATTACCAATGTCTTCAGTTCCGGGAAATGCATCAGTTGATTCAGGCAATTGTGCAAGATTTCAATTCCGGGCTGACTGAGAAAAATTCGATTTGTGTAGTGTTTCGTCACTTTATTGAACATTCAATCTATCCTCAAGCACAAAAGGCAGCAGAAGCAGCGGAAGCAGCAGCAGCGCAAGGTCAATTTTGGCAGATGCACGAGATGCTGCTTAACCATCAAGAAGCATTGGGAAATGGCTATCTCGTTGAATATGCCAATCATCTAGGTCTCGACATTTACAAATTTTTGCAGGATATCTCCAAAAAAGTCCATGTTGACCGCATCAATCAAGATATCGAAAGTGGTCGCCAAAGTGGAGTAGTAACTGCACCAGCTTTATTTATTAATGGAAGTCGGTATCGCGTAGGCGTAGCCCACCGCAGGTATCGCTGGGACATGGAGCAGTTGATGACAGCCATTATCGCTGCAAGTAATCAAGTGCTTTGATCCTCAATCACACAATTCAAAGCAGAACGATTAAGTTGCATTTTTGCTCAAAGAACTTGAGTGTTCTGAATTGAGCAATGGTCGCATTGCGATCGCCCAAGAATGAAAACTAACCAATCTGAACATCAAACCCATCAACCTAAAGGAGAACAAAATGAGTAGCAACTCCCTAAACAGTCAAAACATGAAGCTCGAAGTTGTGGTATTGCCCGTCTCCGATGTCGATCAAGCCAAGGACTTCTATAAAACGTTGGGATGGAGGCTGGATGCCGATTTTGTCAGCGGTGAGGACTTCCGAGTGGTGCAGTTTACCCCTCCTGGCTCGGAGGCTTCAATCATCTTCGGCAGTGGTGTTACATTAGCCGCGCCCAGTTCAGTTCAGGGTTTATACCTCATTGTTTACGACATCGAGGCAGCCCGCGCCGAACTCGTCGATCGGGGTGTCGAGGTGAGTGAGGTGTTCTACGACGTGGGCGGGGTCTTCCACCACGCCGGAACCGAGGGACGAGTACCTGGCCCCGATCCACAACGTCGCGACTATGCCTCGTTTGCCTCGTTCAGCGATCCAGACGGCAATGGTTGGTTGCTCCAAGAGGTGAAGACGCGGGCCCCCGGACGGTAGACATGAATCGCTCAAGGGCGAAATGGAATCATTCATTGGGAGTGCCTCACTTTGAGCCTCCCAAATTTGGGGGATAGGAAGACGGTTGGAAAAACCAAGGTGTCTCCAACCCATTTATTCACTAAGAAATGTTTGTACATATTCACAAAGGAGCAATACCATGAACCAACTAGTCAATAAGAGCGTACTTATTACTGGAGCATCCAGTGGAATCGGTGCTGTCTATGCCGATCGCTTCGCAAAGCGTGGCTACGATCTCGTGCTGGTAGCGCGTGACCGCACCCGAATGGAAGCTCTAGCCGAACGACTACGCCGGGAAACCGGGGTGGCAGTTGACATCCTTCAGGCGGATCTCACCGATGCTGGTGAACTCGCCCAGGTGGAGGAGCGGTTACGTACTGACACGCACATTAGTATCCTAATCAATAACGCAGGTGCCAGTATTACTGGCAGTTTCGTAGATCAAAGCCCGGACGAGGTGGCTAAAATCATCAACCTCAACATCACAGCACTAACACGGCTTACGAGTGCCGTTGTCCCACGGTTCGCCAAGACAGGCGATGGCGTGATTATTAACATCAGTTCGGTGGTTGCGTTAGTACCAGAATTCGGTTTGACCATCTATGGTGCAACCAAAGCCTTCGTCCTCTTCCTCACCCAGGGTCTCCACTTTGAGCTTGGCTCCAAAGGTGTCTATGTTCAAGCTGTGCTACCAGCATCAACGCGGACGGAAATCTGGGAGCGCTCAGGTTGGGATATGAATGCGCTACCGCCTACTATGGAAGTTGATGAACTGGTGGATGCTGCCCTTGTTGGCTTCGATCGCCGCGAAACTGTCACAATCCCGTCGCTTCCCGATGCAGAGCAGTGGAACACCTTCGACGCTGCTCGTCAGATCATGCTTCCAAATTTTAATCAGGTGGATGCCGCAGCCCGCTATCACCTCGTCTCGTAACTCTGCGATCGCTACATTTAATCCTGAGTTTGAGCGCTTTATGGCGAGACGCATCGGTGCCGAAACGAGCGAGATTAAAGCGCAAGCTTTTGTCCTGTATGAAAGAAAACGAAGATGAATGACTTACTAGCATTAACCATCAACGCGCACGGCGGTATGGAGCGGTGGAAGCAGTTTAAAGCGGTTTCTGCACACTTGGTGAATGGCAGGGTACTTTGGAACATCAAAGGCAAAGCCGGAATGTTGGATGAGATCGATGTAACCGTTGACCTGCACCGTGAATGGGCATCCCATACCCCCTTTGGCGCTCCTAATCAACATACTTCACTGGAAGCAGAACGGGTGGCAATTGAAGCCACAGATGGCACAGTAATTGAAGAACTACTGCATCCGCGATCGTCCTTTAAGGATCACACCCAGCAAACCCCGTGGACAAACCTTCAGTTAGCTTATTTTGCTGGCTATGCGATGTGGAATTATTTAACCAACCCGTTCACCTTCACCTTACCGGGTTATGAAGTAGAAGAAATAGAACCCTGGCAGGAAAACGGCGAAACCTGGCGAAGACTGCAAGTGACCTTTCCGCCCTACATCGCCACGCACAGTAAAGTGCAGACCTTTTACATCGACAAATATGGGTTAATCCGACGGCACGATTACGATGTGGAAATCAGCGGGGGCATACCTAGTGTGCATTATCTTTGGGATCATACAGAGGTATCGGGGATTATCATACCCACCAAGCGTCTGGTTTACATCCGGCAGCCTGACTTGTCACCCCTCAAGGAACCCCTTATTGTATCGATCCAACTCAACGACATCAAGTTCAGTGAGCTAGAACCAGCCATTAATTTCCAACCCTCAGGCAATGAATTAGTCTCAGGAACGCTTTGATAGTGAAAAGCTTATTTTGGAATCTAATTGGCGCGACTAAAACATTTAGAACCGAATGGCACGCTTGTAAAGCTGAAATAGTTGCCTGATAAGGGGTTTAGAAAACTAATAGGTTTAAGACCGGGAATCAGAATAATTTGCAACTCTCCATTTGCGATGCCGTTCGCGAAGCGTCTCGTAGAGAAGGCGGGCGCTTGCGCCATCGCTGCTTCATTAGTCTACATTTTTTCCAAATGATGAAACCCTTGTAAATAATACATTTGCGCTTTTCTTAGTGCCATTCGATTATAGAACATCTGCATCACTTGAAAGCCGTAAGCGATGCCTGCGGCGGGCAAAGCGATCGCCCCTTGAAGTCACAAATCCCACGTCCGGATAAGAAAACGGAGAGCAAAATCAATGACCTTTATAGTAAACCATTTCACCACGGGCTATGGCAAAACGGCTCGTAACTTGCTTAATGAAGCGACTCAGCCATCAGAAGCAGGGGCGCGTGCGGCACTTGAAACGTTCTATTATGCCTTCAATCAGCACTCGATTGAGACACTTACTCAGATTTGGCTCAACTGTCCACTGGTTCAACTAAACAATCCGGTGGGAGGAATGCTCCGAGGCTATGAACCGATTCGCGATCTCTACTCCAAACTTTTCACAGGATCGTTAAACGTCTGGGTTGAGTTCGAGGATATTGTAGAGTACTTCAGTGGAAAGACAGCCATCTTTGCTGGAGAAGAGCGCGGTGAATTTACAACTAAAGATCGCATTATTCCACTTAGATTCAGAACGAGCCGCTGTTTTCAGTACTCAGAAAATGACGGTGGGTGGCGACAGATTCATCATCACGGATCGATCGACAATGTGAAACTGCTGGAAGCGTATCAACTTGCTGTAAACGAGAAAGTTGTGGCGTGATCTCCACGACAGATTGATGCGATAAACATAAACTGCAAAGTGAACTGGCAACGGCTCAAGCGTTTGACGACGAAGGTGCAAAAGTTGTTGTGACGGGGTGCAATACTGCTCGCTTTGTGCATTTTTAACTCGGCATTAGGTTTGGGGTAAAGGTTAAAGATTTTTTCTTTCCCCTTTCCCCTTTTCCCCAAAACCCGACAAGTATTGTGACGGGGTTGAGCGCAGAGAGGTGAAGACACGCACTCCCGGACGGTAATTTGCAATATTCACACATTCACTTTCCAAAGGAGATTGTTATGAAGCTTGAAGGTAAGAAGGCACTGATTACCGGGGGAAACAGCGGCATTGGCTTTGCCACCGCTAGACTCTTCATTCACGAAGGGGCTGAAGTCGCAATCACGGGTCGAGATCAGAAGACGCTCGATGCTGCTGTCAAAGAACTGGGTTTAAAAGCCGTTGCCTATCGTGCAGACGTGACGGACTCCAATGCCCGTGCCGACCTTTTCAGCAAAATTGGTCAACGCTTCGGCAGTCTAGATATCATCTTCGCTAACGCTGGTATTGCTGGAGCTACACCCATAGGCAGCGCTGATGAAGCGGTGTTTGAGAACATCATTCGCGTCAATCTTACCAGCGTTTTCTTTACAGTCCAAGCCGCACTGCCACTGCTTAATGATGGCTCCTCAATTATCTTGAACAGTTCGGTTATCGGTTCGCTGGGTAGTCCCGGCAGGGCAGCCTACGCAGCAAGCAAGGCGGGTGTTCGCGGCATGGCGAGAGCGATCGCATCTGAACTTTCTCCCCGCAACATTCGAGTCAATGTTGTCGCACCAGGAGCAATCAAAACTCCCATCTGGAGCCGTGGGTCTACTCCACCTAAGAAGGCGGACGAACTGACAGAGGAATGGGCAGCAGCGACTCCACTAGGTCGTTTGGGAGAAGCGGACGAGATTGCCAAAGCAGTCCTCTTTCTTGCCTCAGACGACTCATCCTATGTCCAGTCGGTTGAACTTTTTGTTGATGGTGGCATTGTTGGTTCTCCAATCGGTGGAGCGACTTTCCGCAGTGCATAAATCTTTTGACATTCTTTGTTTCATCAACCCCTCAAACACATAAAGGAGTTTTATTATGGGCATCGAACAGAAAGTCGCTGTGATTACCGGCGCGTCGCAGGGCATTGGCGCAGCTCTTGTCAAGGCGTACCGCGATCGCAATTATCGGGTGGTTGCAATCTCACGCTCAATTCAGCCATCGGATGATGATGCAATCCTGGCGGTGTCAGGCGACATCGCTGATCGAAAAACTGCCGAGCGTGCGATCATCGAAGGCGTGACCCGATTTGGGCGCATTGACACGCTCATCAACAATGCTGGTATCTTCATCGCCAAGCCATTTACCCAATACACCGAGGCAGACTACGAGGTATATCTGGGCACTAACGTCACTGGCTTCTTTCACATGACGCAACTGGCGATCGCCGAGATGGAGAAGCAGGGTAGCGGTCATATCGTGCAGATTTCGACGAGCCTGGTTGACAACCCCATCGCTGGCGTACCGTCTGTACTCGCGTCGCTGACAAAAGGCGGACTAAATGCTGCAACCAAATCGCTGGCGATCGAGTATGCCAAGCGTGGTATCCGGGTGAACGCGATCGCGCTGGGTAACATGAAGACGCCAATGCACCCTGCCGAGACCTATGCACAGCTCGCTGCCATGCACCCGCTCGGTCGTATGGGCGAAATCTCTGACATCGTCGATGCAATCCTCTACCTGGAATCAGCCAACTTTGTCACGGGCGAAATCCTTCACGTTGATGGTGGTCAGAGTGCGGGTCACTAACGCCGCCTTGCGCTCAGAAAAATGGCTATGACACTCTCAAACACGATTGCTTGATCGTAAAGCTTTTAAAGAAGCACATATCATGACTCAACTCGATAAAGGAATGATCTACGAATTACGCATTTATCAGTCCATGCCCGGACGACTACCAGCACTGCTTTCGCGCTTTCAGAACCACACGTTGCGGATTTGGGAAAAGCATGGCATCTGCCAGGCTGGATTCTGGACGACGCTAATTGGCGAGAGCAACCAGCAACTCACCTACCTGCTCGCTTGGGACAGCATGGCTGAGCGTCAGGAGCGTTGGAGTGCATTTCTCGCCGACCCCGAATGGATCGCGATCAGTAAAGAGAGTGAGAAGGACGGCCCACTCGTGCAAAACATCAGCAACGAACTGCTTCAACCGACCGCCTTTTCCTCGGTGAAGTGAGCGGTGGGGCGAGCGACGGAACTCAAACCCACAACTCGCCTCACTATCACAGCTGAGTAATGTGGACAGACACTACGTAACCATAGTTAATTCAACATCAGTTTGTAAACGCAATCTAGGTAGTACGTTATGGAGTTAGTAACATAACCTTGATCACCGAAGCCGCCTCTATTCCTAACAGCACGTTGGCGCGCCGAAGTTCAAGGAAGACATCATTCAGGCGTTCTACGACGGCATCAAGCACAAGCCAGACTCGACTTTTGGCAACGTCAAGAGCGATGACATCGCTGACAAAGAGCCTCATTTTCAGCGAGGAAACTTTTGCAAGGTGATTCGCTCTTCGTCCTGGGGCGCCTGAGTCTTGCTCCGTCACTAGTCCGGATCTTCGTTGCAACACCTTCCAAGAGTTCCTGTATCTCGTCACGTCAAAACAAGGAGTATAAACATGGTTACCCAAGACACGCTTCGCTATACGACAATACCTCTCACTCATGGATCTGGCGCCATGCCGGCGCTCGGGTTTGGAACACTCATCCCCGATCCTCTTGCGACCAAGAAAGCGACCAAGGCTGCATTGGAAGCGGGATTTCGGCATCTCGATTGCGCGGAGCGATACCACAACGAAGCCGTCGTCGGCGAGGCGATGCAAGAGGTGTTCAAGGTAGGGGGCATCCAGCGGGAGGACGTTTTCGTCACCACAAAGCTATGGAACAACAACCATCGTCCAGAGCGTGTCCAGCCTGCGTTCGAGGCAAGTCTCCAGCGACTACAAATCGACTATGTCGATTGCTATCTTATCCACACCCCGTTTGCTTTTCAGCCGGGCGATGAACAGGAACCGAGGGACGATCATGGGCAGATCATCTACGATCCTGGTGTCACGTTGGTGGACACATGGCACGCGATGGAGCGCCTGGTGGATGGCGGTCGGTGTAAATCGATAGGTTTATCGGATATCGGTTTGGAGCGGCTGAAAGAGATCGTTGCCGTGGCGCGAATTAAGCCTGCCGTGGTGCAGGTTGAATCCCATCCGTATCTCCCCGAGTGGGATCTCCTCAAGTTTTGCCAGCAACAGGGTATTATCCTACTCGCATTTGCCGCACTGGGTCATTCGATGGAGCCAAAAGTTACGGAAGACCCGATAATCGCGGCTGTTGCGGAGCTCGTCCACCGGACCCCAGAGCAAGTCGCGCTGGCCTGGGCTGTACAACGCGGTACCGCTCTCCTGACCACCTCGACATCCCCTCGCCATATACAAGAGAGCTTTGATATCTCGACCTTGCCCAAAGAGGCTATGCTGGAAATTAGCGACCGCATCACGACCAGAGTCCGCTTCAACGCAGTGGTCGATACCGGCGTGCCTGGATTCATTCCTCGGACCAAGTGAACGGTTGTTATCGACGGAAAATAAAGCTAAGTAGCCGCGCAGAAATAACTTACCTGTTTTAAAAGTTATAGAAAAAGGTGAAAAGACGCTAAATCAACATTTTCTCTTTCATTCTTCCTCTTTTCTAAGGTAAAACTGGGTAACTTATTTTGGCGCGAGTCCTAACCGCTTTTTCTTGGCTAGACCAACACTAATACCCACATTTGAAACAGACAGCCGGTTCAATTACAGCAAGTTGGGTTAAACCCAATTGGACAAAGATCAATGTCTGAAAAAATCAACCATCAACGCCGCCGATTTTTGGGCATTGCGGCCATGACCATTGCGACTACACAGCTAGGTCGATTCGGTTCTGCCAATGCCCAATACAGCAAAGTAACACCAAAGGAGACCACCATGACTCAACTTGAAACCTTGCACACCGACACAACTACAATCCGTCCCTTCCACATCAACGTTCCGCAAGCGGCACTCGACGACCTCCGCCGTCGCATCATAGCAACGCGATGGCCCGAAAAGGAGACGGTCGCCGATCAGTCGCAGGGTGTGCAGCTCGCAACAACTCAGAAACTCGCGCGCTATTGGGCAACCGATTACGACTGGCGCAAGGTTGAGGCGAAACTGAAAACTCTACCGCAATTTATCACCACGATCGATGGACTTGATATTCATTTCATTCACATTCGATCCAACCAGGAAAACGCCTTGCCGCTCATCGTCACGCACGGCTGGCCCGGATCGATCATCGAGCAACTGAAGATTATCGAGCCACTGGTCAACCCCACGGCATATGGCGGCAATGCAGCGGACGCTTTTGACCTCGTGATTCCCTCGCTTCCAGGCTATGGTTTTTCAGGCAAGCCGACCACGACCGGCTGGGACCCTGCCCGTATCGCACGCGCCTGGGTTGTGCTGATGCAGCGCCTTGGCTACTCGCGATTTGTGGCGCAAGGGGGTGATTGGGGGAATGCAGTCACAGAGCAAATGGCCCTGCTGACACCTCCGGGACTGCTCGGCATTCATACCAACATGCCTGCCACTGTTCCAGCCGATGTTGCAAAAGCACTCAAGTTCGGCGACCCACCGCCATCCGGTTTCTCAGCCGAAGAGAAGAACGCGTGGGATCAGCTCGACTTTTTCTATAAGCACGGACTTGGCTACGCTCAGGAGATGGCGAACCGCCCGCAAACGCTGTACGGCATTGCGGATTCACCGATCGGTCTGGCTGCCTGGATACTCGACCACGATGCACGCAGCTATGCGCTCATCGCACGTGTCTTTGACGGACAGTCTGAGGGACTGACGCGAGACGATATCCTCGACAACATCACGCTTTACTGGTTGACGAACACGGCTGTCTCTTCGGCTCGTCTGTATTGGGAGAATAAGTTTGTCTTTTTCGACCCTAAACACGTCGCCATTCCGGTTGCCGTGAGCGTCTTTCCTGATGAGATATATGCAGCCCCGCGAAGTTGGACAGAGCGGGCGTATCCCAAACTCATCCACTATAACCTAGTGGAAAAGGGCGGACACTTCGCGGCGTGGGAGCAGCCAACGATTTTTACTCAAGAACTCAGGGCAGCGTTCAGATCGCTGCGCGCGTCAAAATGACTGCTTTAGAAAGAACATAACTACAAGGAGGTCGGCACGTGTCCCAAGAAATTAATCATAATCGTCGCTACTCTTTAACAACTGCGGCTTCTGCTCGGAAGTGATACTGCTCATGCAGTGGAGCAGAGTGACATCGCACGGTTTGAAGCTGACCGAAAGTGGCGGAACTTAAGCATCTCTACCGATTTTGAGCCGAGTGACAGATATAACGGAATCATTTCAATTTTGAAAGCAAGGTAGACCCAATGAAAACGAATTTTGAGCATGAACGGGACAACGATCCGGGTAGCACCAGTAATGATGACAATTTCACTGATCGCGTCCGCAGCAACCAGCACAAGCTCACCTCTGAACTAAGACACCAGTACGATTTTATTGTTTGCGGATCTGGATCTTCTGGCTCAGTAGTTGCCCGCAGACTGGCTGAGAACCCGGATGTTAGCGTTCTACTGCTTGAAGCTGGCGGCACCGATGATGTACCCAGTGTTGTCACCGCGAATCAATGGTTTATGAATCTTGGAAGCGATCGCGACTGGAGCTTCCAGGGACAGCCGAATCCCCATGTCAACGATCGTTCAATTCCGTTCTCGATGGGCAAAGTACTTGGCGGTGGATCAAGCATCAACGTCATGGTTTGGGCACGCGGACACCAGCACGATTGGGATCTCTTCGCCGCTGAAGTGAATGATCCAGCCTGGGGCTATGAATCGGTCTTGAATCTCTATCGCCGCCTGGAAGATTGGCATGGTGCGCCAGACCCGATGTACCGGGGAACGGGAGGACCCGTCTTTGTGCAGCCCGCGCCAGATCCAAACCCGATCGCACCCGCAACGATCGCAGGAGCGCGATCGGTCGGTATTCCTACTTTCGAGAATCCGAACGGTCGCATGATGGAAGCAGTGAAGGGCGCCGCTATCAGCGATGTGCGAGTCCGCAATGGCAAGCGCGAATCTATCTTCCGCTCCTACGTCTTCCCTTATCTGGATCGACCCAATCTGACGGTTCTCACTCATGCACTGGTGACGCGGCTGACGTTCCAGGGTAAGCGTGCCACTGGCGTGGAGATTTCTTACCGTGGCACACTCTATCGCATTGGTGCGGCAGTCGAAGTTGTACTGTCGCTCGGTGCGATCCATACGCCGAAGGTGCTGATGCAATCTGGCATTGGCGATGAGGCTGAGTTGCAGCGTTTGGGAATTCCGGTCGTGCAGCACCTTCCCGGTGTGGGGCAAAATTTTCAAGACCATGTTGCATTCGATTGTGTCTGGGAATATAAAACCGCTCTCCAACCAAGAAACAACTTGTCCGAGGCAATCTTTTTCTCAACCAGCCAGTCCGGGCTTGACAGTCCAGATTTATTTGTCTGTCAGGCCGAGGTGCCAAAATCCAGTGCTGAGAATGCCGTCCGGTTTGGGCTGCCTGATGCAGGCTGGACGTTATTTGGGGCGATCGCCCATCCCAAAAGCCGAGGCCGCCTGCGCCTAACGAGAGCTAATCCATCCGACCCGATTGTGATTGATGCAAACACTCTGTCTGACCCAGATGATCTCAAAACCGCGATCGCCTGCATAGAACTCTGCCGCGAAGTCGGTAACTCTGCTCCACTTCGTCCGTTTGTCAAGCGAGAAGTAATGCCAGGTAATTTGAAAGGGGCCGAACTCGAACGTTTTATTCGAGATGCCGCGACGAGTTTCTGGCACGAAACCTGTACCGCAAAGATGGGACAGGATGCTATGTCAGTGGTGGATAGCAACCTGAGAGTTTATGGAATCGACAATCTCCGGATTGCTGATGGATCGATTCTGCCACGAGTAACGACCGGTAACACGATGGCTCCCTGCGTAATAGTCGGGGAGCGGGCAGAGGAAATTTTACATCTCGAACACCAGCTACAATCCACCGTAAAAACAGACTCAAGCGTGCAATAAAACCACCGCACTTTTCATTGGCGGACGCACATCTAAGTCGCGTGTTAACTCAAAGAACTTGAGTGGTCTAAATTGACGTGAGTTCGACGGATAGAAAACGGCAAAAAGCTTGCTAGATATGAAACATGAGAACCTGGGTAGATGTTGCGATGGTACAAAGCGCCCGCCGAGGCGATCGCTAAGATTAATTGAGAATGAGTAAAAAAGGCACAAAAAAACGCCGAGACTAAAAATATCTAAGAAAAATAAGGGTCTCGGCTATGTCTACCATTGTATCTCGCCTCGATATCGTACAAATATTCTGTGAGGTAGATGATTTTTGTAAGCAGTGGGAGAATTTGTGGCAACAAGTACCACAGTTACCATCCACAAAGGGAGAGCGCCGCAGCACTTCCCGAATGGCATTTATCAGAGGTAATGACAATTGCGATCGCATTTCATGGTAGTGGCTATAAAACTTTCAAGGAGTTCTACACGTTGCACGTACTACAAAGCTGGCGTGGAGCGTTTCCAAATTTGGTCAGTTACACAAGATTTGTAGAACTCATGCCCTGGTGTTTAATGTTGTTGTGTTGTTTTTTTCATACACGGACAGGAGAAATTACAGGGATTAGTTTTATTGATTCCACGCCGATAGATGTGTGTCACAATTGTCGCTCTCATGCGCATAAAGTTTTTAAAGGGTTAGTGAAATGGGGGAAAAATTCTGTGGGTTGGCATTTTGGGTTTAAACTTCATTTGATTATCAACGACAAAGGAGAATTGCTGGCATTCAAACTAACTCCGGCAAATGTTGATGACCGTAAACCAG
Organism: Nostoc sp. PCC 9305; assembly: GCF_963920915.1. NCBI lineage: Bacteria > Bacillati > Cyanobacteriota > Cyanophyceae > Nostocales > Nostocaceae > Nostoc > Nostoc sp. PCC 9305. The sequence goes on along the minus strand of NZ_CAWUDN010000060.1, from coordinate 5,728 downwards.
TCCCAGATATGACTAAAGACTTAATTGGTAAACTTTTTGGAGATAGAGGATATATCTCGCAAAAACTATTTGAAGAGTTATACAAACGAGGTTTAGAGTTAGTCACTAAATCTAAAAAGAAGATGAAAAACCGTTTGGTAAAACTGATTGATAAAATTCTTTTACGCAAACGGGCGGTAATTGAGTCTGTCAATGACCATCTCAAAAATATGTGTCAAATAGAACACTCTCGGCATCGTAGTGTGTTTAACTTTTTGGTCAATTTGATGGCTGGTTTGGCTGCTTACACCTACTTGCCCAAAAAACCGTCGATTGATATTTACCCAAAAGATTTACCTGCACTACCTCCTGCCGTTTTTTAACCGTCGAACTCACGTTAAATTGAGCGATGGTCAGATTACGCTCTACTCGCTTCGTGAGTTCCTTCAATCTTTGATTGGAGGCAGCCCAACCCGCAATCATGCGATCGCCCAAGAATGAAAACTAACCAATCTGAACATCAAACCCATCAACCTAAAGGAGAACAAGATGAGTAGCGATCGCGTAAACAGTCCAAACATGAAGCTCGAAGTCCTAGTGTTCAGGGGTTTCCGACGTTGACCGCGCGAAGGCATTCTACGAGAATCTCGGCTGGCGGCTAGACATCGACGTGGTGGATGGCGACTTCCGTGGTGTGCAGATGACACCGTACAACTCGGAAGCCTCGATCATCTTCGGCAAGGGAGTCACTCCGAACAATTCTGGCTCGGCGCACAGCCTAGTCCTCGCCGTGGACGACCTCGACGCCGCTCGCGAAGACTTAATCGCTCGCGGTGTCAACGTGAGCGAGGTCTTCCACTACGCCGGCCGCCCCTTCAACAACGCCGTGGACAACCTACGCATCCTGGGGCGCGACCCGCAAGGTCGTTCCTACTTCTCATTTGCCTTGTTCGAGAACCCAGATGGGAACCTCTGGCTGCTCCAGGAAATCCAAACGCGGCTTCCCGGTCGCGTTTGGAACTCTACGCAAGCACGAGACATGGACATTGCAACCCTTGCAAACCTTCTTGGCGAGACGGCAGAGTCCCACGATCGCTACGAGAAAACTCACGCCGAGCATCATTGGTGGGACTGGTACGCGCCCTACCTGAGTGCGCGTCAGAATGGCAGCAGTCCAGAAGAGTCCGCCGCCGCTGACCGTTACATGGAGGAGGTTTTTCATGTTCTTTCCAGATGATACGGCCAGAGTTGCCACACCCGCCGAGTACGTCGGCGACTAGGTAGCAGCAGAGGCTTACAAAGCCAATGATTTTTGCTCAGGAACTTAGGGCGGCGTTCAGGTCGCTGGGCTGAGTCCGCGTCCTCACTTCAAAACTTGCCCAGATGTGTCGGCAGCGTTCCTTTGCCCCGTATCAGATGAGGAGATCGGCTGTTACCGGAGATCATTTTATCACCTGGGATGAACAGTAAATTAAATTATAAAACAATGAAAAAGACTAAAAATATCCTTGCCAGTACGATTGTTAAAGCCGCCGCCGTGCAGATTAGTCCCGTGCTGTACAGTCGGCAGGGTACCGTCGAGAAGGTCGTGAAGAAGATCCGCGAGCTGGGCAAACAAGGCGTCCAGTTCGCTACCTTCCCCGAAACCATCGTTTAGCAAGCGTGGGAGATACTTATGTGGCCTAAAACAGAACTGATAGATTTGCTCAAAATCGCGCATCCAATAATTCAGGCTCCGATGGCTGGCGCTTCCACACCTGAGTTGGTTGCAGCCGTTTCTAATGCAGGAGGTCTTGGCTCCTATGGCGCTGCGGCCACACCACCAGCCAAACTTCGCTCCATTATCAGGCAAATTCGAGAGCTGACAGACCAACCCTTTGGAGTTAATTTGTTTGCCCCAGCAGTTGAAGCATATCAACTTACACCTGAGCAGCAAATACCGATGTCTGAATTATTAACAAAATGGCACAACGAACTTGAGGCGGGGCCTGTTCCTGAACCAATACCGATACTTGGGCCATTTGTAGATCAATTTACTGTCCTGCTTGAGGAGAAAGTACCTGTTTTTAGTTTCCACTTTGGACCTGCGCCAATTGAGGCAATTCGTGAGATACACGCTATAGGCTCAATTGTATTAGCAACTGCGACGACCGTCAGTGAAGCAAAAGCTCTAGTCGTTGCAGGAGTCGATGTCATTATAGCCCAGGGCTTTGAAGCCGGAGGTCATCGCGGAACCTTTGCGGTACCTTATGAACATGGATTGATTGGAACAGTAGCGTTGGTGCCGCAAATAGCTGATGCGGTATCGGTTCCGGTCGTTGCGGCGGGCGGAATCATGGATGCTCGTGGAATCGTTGCTGCGTTTGCACTTGGGGCAAGCGGGGTACAGATGGGAACCGCCTTTCTCGCTTGCCCTGAGAACAATATCCCAGAAGTCTATAGGCAGGCTGTACTCAAGTGTAAGGACGAAGACACGGTTATTACTGAAGTATTTTCCGGCAAACCCGCCAGAGCAATACGAAATCGATTTATCCGTGAAATGGAGAATCACAAAGACAAGGTACTACCATTCCCTGCTCAGATGTCTATAGGGCGGGTTTTGTATCAGACTTCTGCTCAACAATCAAGTCCAGATTTTGTCAGTATGTGGGCAGGACAGGGAGCAGCATTAGCCGAAGCTCTCCCGGCAAGTGAACTGATCGAAAAAATCATACAAGAATTTATTGCCGTAACTGCTTCTTTACAACTCAAATAAACAGATAGCCAATTCAATTAAACCAAGTTGAGTTAAATCCAATTGGAAAAAGAGAAATGTCCGAGAAAATTAACCATCAACGCCGCCGCTTTTTGGGTACTGCGGCTATGACCATTGCTACTACACAGCTAGGCATATTCGGTTCTGCGAGCGCACAATCAAGCAAAACAAAACCAGCAGTTTTATCCATGATGAAGTCGGGGACAAACATCTCGTTCGGCTCACTGAAGCAGATCGATGCTGGTGTTCTAAATGTCGGATATGCTGAGGTTGGCCCCGCGAATGGTCGTCCGGTAATCCTCCTGCACGGATGGCCCTACGACATTCACAGCTATGTCGATGTCGCTCCTTTGTTGGCGTCGGCGGGGTACTGGGTGATCATCCCATATCTGCGGGGCTATGGCACGACGCGCTTTCTTTCGAGCAAGACGTTCCGCAATGGGCAGCAGTCGGCGATCGCTGTCGATATTATCGCGCTGATGGATACACTCAAGATCGAGAAGGCGATTCTCGCTGGTTATGATTGGGGCGCGCGAACAGCCAACATCATCGCGGCGCTCTGGCCGGAGCGCTGCAAGGCGCTCGTCTCCGTGAGTGGTTATTTGATCGGCAGCCCTGAAGCCAACAAGACACCGCTACCGCCGCAGGCCGAACTCCAATGGTGGTATCAATTTTATTTCGCGACGGAGCGGGGCCGCGCCGGCTACGAAAAATACTGGCATGACTTTAACAAGCTCATCTGGAAACTTGCTTCGCCGCAATGGCACTTCGATGACGCGACGTTTGAGCGTAGCGCGGCTGCTTTCAATAACCCGGATCATGCCGGTATCGTCATCCATAACTATCGCTGGCGGCTCGGTCTGGCTGAAGGCGAGTCGAAGTATGACGATCTTGAGAAGCGACTCGCCGTAGCCCCTGCGATCTCCATACCCACCATCACTCTCGAAGGTGATGCCAACGGTGCGCCACACCCCGACAGCAGCACCTACGCAAGGAAATTCTCCGGCAAATACGCACACCGGATCGTCAAGGGCGGGGTCGGGCACAACCTGCCGCAAGAAGCGCCCCAGGAGTTTGCAAAGGCCATCGTCGAAGTTGACGGTTTTTGATGTAGGGATTGAGTATTTCATTCTTGGATGTCCCTTATAGCACTACCAACATGATTGGCGAGAAGGCAGCCGATTTAATCAAAGCCAGTCGGACTCGATAAACTGTAATAACCAGCTATCAACAGAGGTAACAATGGAAACAGCAGATGTAATTGTAATTGGAAGTGGTCAGGGCGGAGTTCCACTTGCGGCTGACTTTGCCAAAGCAGGCCGAAAGGTTGTTTTGTTTGAGCGCGATGCGTTGGGTGGCAGTTGCATAAACTATGGTTGCACACCTTCTAAAGCCTTTTTAGCTGCTGCTCATGCCGCAGGTCGCGCAGGGCAAGCCGCGAAGCTAGGCATACACGCGCAGGTTGAAGTCGATTTTTCTGCGGTGATGGAGCGTGTGCGTAGCATTCGCAGCCAGTTTAACCAGGGTACCAAGCGGCGATTAGAGAGTGCAGGGGTTCGAGTCATCTGCGCTGAAGCTGCTTTCACCGGAGAGCGAACTGTGAGTGGAGGAGGTGTGACGGTGCAGGCTCCGCTCATTGTTATCAACACAGGCACATCCTCTACTATTCCTGACATTCCTGGTTTAGCTGGAACGCCTTATCTAACCAACCGAAATTTCTTTGATTTGCAGCAAATTCCGCCCCGGTTGCTCGTAGTTGGCGGTGGCTATATTGCCCTGGAGTTAGGGCAGGGAATGGCACGTTTAGGGAGCCAAAGCAAATTGATTGTGCGGGGTGATCGCCTGCTGGCTCAAGAAAAATCCGATGTCAGTGCTGTGCTTGCTGATGCCTTTGAGCAAGACGGAATTGGACTGCATTTCAATGTGACTGTTCAGCAGGTTGTTTATACCAACGGTGTGTTTACCCTAACGCTGAACAATGCTGAAGTACTCGATGGGGAAGCATTGCTGATTGCAACTGGGCGCAAACCGAATACTCAGGCATTAAATTCTGCTGTGACAGGCATTGAATTAGATGCACAGGGTTTTATCAAAATCGACGATCAGTTTCAAACGACTTGCGCTGGAATTTATGCGATCGGGGACGCTGCCAAGCAGCCTGCTTTTACCCATGTTTCTTGGGAAGACTATCGTCGCTTGAAAGCCATTCTGTGTGGCGAACACCGGACACGCAACGATCGAGTATTAGGCTATGCCGTCTACACTGAGCCGCAAGTGGGCCGGGTAGGCATGACGCTAGAGCAGGCTCACAAACAGGGCATTACTGCCCGCGAAGTCACCCTGCCAATGGCTCACATTGCCCGTAGCATTGAGTGGGGGCACGATCTGGGTTTCTACCGTATGGTCATCGACACACACACAAATTTGATTTTAGGAGCAACGCTGGTTGGTTACGAAACCGCTGAACTGGTGCATGTCTTTTTGTCACTTATGGAAGCTAAAGCAACGTGGCAGGTACTCGAACAATCGGTTCACATTCACCCAACTTACGGAGAGGCATTGCCCAGTCTTGCAAGGCTACTCGTTGGAGATGATATGCCAACTTGTCCCAATATGTAAGAAAGGAGTAACCAATGACTAAAAAAATGGATAGTCCGACGGTTCCATCTTAACTCTTGTTCCACTAGTGTCTGTCCACCTATCCCTAATCCTTTGACAACTTCTGCCATGAATTGTCGTCGGTCACTTCCCTTTAATTTTGGGGCTGTTTTGATGTACAAAGATTTTAGATTCTCGGTGAGTTGAATGATCGATTTTGAGGACATGAGGCAACTTGCAGCCCGAAATTATCTTTCTATTATCCCAGGATCAATCATTTTGTGGATTATTCTAGGTGTTGGAAAAAAGCATATTCTCTGCCTTCGCTTGTGAGACTTGTGTAAGTAGGTGGGCGGAAAAATTTACAACTGTGTAACGAAAAGTTAAGTAGAAGAT
>NZ_CAWUDN010000059.1:0-50000 GCF_963920915.1 Nostoc sp. PCC 9305 | reverse complement strand
TCTTACTTAATTTGTCAAGCTCACCCTATACCAAATTAGATGAGCTTACCCTGATATCTTTCCTATAAAACTCTCAACATCCACAAGGGAACAAGGGGAAAAAACTCATACCCCTTGTCCACACAGTTTCAAGAAGACTGTTTTCAAAGGTAGTAGTTTATGGCGACATTAAGGGAAAACTCTGCTCCTTTTGCTAGCTACGATCTTACAATTTTTCAAATTTTCAGCACCTAGCTTGGACATATTAAGTTACTTCACTTCGCTGGGTTCAAATTTAGTTACCTTACCTTTCTTAATAGCAACAATTACATCGTAATGCGAACAGTAAGCGAATGTGACATCATTAGCTTTGTTATAAAGGTTAACTACATGACCTGCACCACCTACCTGGATACCGATTGGTTCCAAGTCACCAAAAAAGAAACGACGTAGTTGATCGCCACTACCAATTTGACCCTTACTCTTAGTAAGCAAATCTAATTTTTTTGCTACAGACATTTCTTCGGCTGCTGATGCCTGCACTAATGACGGATTGATCGCCTTTAATGGTACGTCCCAAACTGTGAAAAAACCAACCAAGGCTACACTTGTAAGTAAGGGTGCGAGTTTCATTTGTTACTTCTCTTCTTTGTTTTATCCTGAACATCCTAAGCATCTCAGGTGGCAGTGAGAGCTTATTGAAACTCAGCCACTATTTTCATGAATTTATTCCTTGAGAAAATTTAGTTAATTCTCAGCATTTTCTCAGCTAATCATGGCTGCTCAAAGTCACAGGATAATTTCAGTATTTTCTCAACAAAACCTCATTTTGAAGTGCGTGAGGATAACTTAATATGATGAGCAATGCTTTCATTGCAGTAATGTTATTGTGACTAGACCCAAAAAACTACATCGCCAAATCCATAGAATTTCAGGACAAACATATCTCTGGCTAGCAATGCTAATTTTTGGAGCATCTAGCGCCGTTACCCGGAAACTAACAGAAATTGGCGCTCAACATTTTATCGGTAATGCCTACGGCGGCAAGCTACGCAATCCGATTTCTTTGTGTAATGTTTTATTCGTGGGAAACCTTTGCGCCTTAATACTTCTGATCCTAATCTATGGGCGGCAGTGGAACAAAGCTACTTTGAAGCAACTCTCAAGGAAAGATTGGGTTAGTCTAACGGCGGTAGCTATTTTATCAGGAGCGTTAGCCCCTGGTTTAATTTTCCAGGCACTGGCACTTACAGGGGTGAACAATGTCATCTTGGTGGGACGCTTGGAACCGCCTCTAACTTTGGCCTTATCAGTCTGGTTATTGAGAGAACGGGTAAATATTTGGGAATTTATTGGTGCGATCGCAGCTTTTGTTGGTGTTATCCTAACTATTATCCTTCAGCCTGCAACAGGAACCGTGATGAACATGGGAGGTTTCGGTTTAGGCATAGGGGAACTTTTGGCAGCAGTAGCATCTGTAGCCATAGCCGCTTCTACGATTATTAGTAAGAAACACCTTTCGCAGATTCCTTTGGGAATCTATAGCATTTTTCGGACTGCACTTGGAACTGTAATCTTTTTCTTCATTGCTTTAGTCCTCTATGGCAAGGATCATTTTGCTGATGTCCTTTCACCATTCTTGTGGCAGTGGATGTTTCTCTATGGCGGGTTGATTGTGGTGGTAGGCCAGTCTTTTTGGGTTAAAGGCTTGAAAACTACCACTGTATCTACAGCTTCCCTAATTAGCTCATTTGGCCCAATTGTGGGAATCATAGCAGCCTATTTAATTTTGGGTGAAGCCCCTACCCGACCTCAATATATTGGCGGTAGCTTGATTTTAGGAGGTATATTCTTGAGCCAAGTTGGCACCAAGCGTCAGACTTCTACCGGCAAGGTAAATTCTACTCCAGCACAGCAACAGGTAGAAACTGGTATAGGATTCAAAGGGATTTGAAGGATGAAAATTCTAGATCGCTAAAGATGTGATTTATCGCCATCAAGACAAAAGACTGAATATTGTAGAGACGGCGATTCATCGCGTCTCTTCCCTTAACCGAACAGTCTTGCAAGTAAACCACCCATCCCAAATAAATGAAACCCTTGCAGTATATAAATTACGAATTACAAATACAAATTACGAATTCTGCACAGCGGTAGTAGTATGTCAAAATAAAAATACCCGATACATCAAGGTGAGCGATCGCTCCCAAAGCTAGATTAAAGGATTGACCTGAGCAATGGCAGACCCAACCAATCACAATCAAGCGGGAGAAGTAGCTCCCAGCACTGTTGACAAACAAGCTCCCAGTGTCGCTGAAGAACACGCTCCTAGTACAGACTCACCCGAAGCCACAGATATTCCTACTGCCAACGCGCCAGATCCTAAAGCCGCAAACTCCGAAGATAGTCCCAAAGCTGCTAAACCAACTGCTGTACCACCCAAGCGAGAAAAACCCGCAGCCGCAGCTAAAGCCGCAACAGGAGAAAAACCCGCCGCTGACGCAACAGAAGAAAAACCCACCGCAGCTAAAGCCGCCAAAAAGGAAAAAGCCCCATCTGTTGAAGATAAGCCATTTGTAGAGTTCATTGAGCAAGACTACTTGCCAGCTTTACAAAAAGCGATCGCTCAAAAAGGTGTGCAAGATTTACAGGTGTCTTTTGCCAAGCAAAAGATGCCAATCACTGGCTTTGAATCTACCGAAGAATGCTGGCAAATTATCGGCAGTTGGTCAGAAATTGGTAAGCGTCAGTTTAACCTGTATTTCCCCGATGAAGATATTCAAGGAAAAAAGGGATTTTCTTGTAATGAAGGCAAAAAACCTAGCACTCTTGAGTCATTCTTAATCGATGAACGCAAAACTACCCTCGATTTGTTGGTATACGGCTTAGTTCAGCGCTTAGATGGTCAAAAGTGGTTAGGTAGAAATTAGTCATTGGTCATTGGTCATTGGTTTTTAACAAATGACAAATGACAAATGACAATCAAAGCTCGTGGAAATGGTAGGTAACGGCTCCAGTATTGGGGTCGTTATCAATTTTTACATAACCTGATTTGTACATCTCTTTGAGAGTAGCTTCCACTTCAGCAAAGCTGGCTCCTGTAAACTTTACGCCTTGAGTGACAGTTAAAATACCACCCTTGCTTTCCGCCGCTTCAATCAGTTTCATCATGAGTTGGTTGCCTGTTGGACGGTGAACTTGAGAAGCAACTACTGCTTGATTTAACGGCACACCAAAGGGAGATACACCCGCTTTTAATCTCAAGTTGTGTTCGTATTCGTCAACCATATTGGGGATAAAGAATAAATCCACGAACTGCCCTATACCAAACACACCACCAGTCAACAGCCATAACAAACCAGTTCCGATCTTGCCATTGTAGAAACGCTGCAATCCTCCCACCCCGATAAATCCGACTGCACACAAGATATAAGAGACAAGAAGTCGGTCTTTCTGCTGCTGATTGTTTTCAACATTCATCTTGTTTTCAACCTTTTGGATTTACTCTTGTTGTTTAAAATGGTTTTTCGGACTGTTTTTTATACCAAGTGCTAATAGCTAGACTTACATCTTGCACTAGTTGCTTTCTAACAATTTTCGTAATAGACACTGCTGTTCTGATTTGAAGTTGTGGGCACTGTCTAATCTCCAATTATTGAGAAAGGTGCAAAAAATAACTAAAGTACTTAGATTTTTTCAGTAATTATGCTACTCATGGATTGTTAATTTTTAAGATACCCAACGTATTAATAGAACCCTATGAATTTATTGTAGTAACAACCAGAGAAAATTACTGAGATAGTAGTGCTTTGAGAATCAAAAGGTGAGTGCTACTCAACTTGAACGAGATAATGCTGCTTGCTGAACTATATTTATTTGACTACCAATCCGCGGTTTTTGATTCCGCAAATATTGAATGATTGTTGCAACTCTTAATGTTTTGCTTAGAAATTTCTCACCCGCACCTTGGTAGACTGAACTTTATACAATTGGATTATTGTGGGCTGTTACGGTTTGCCAGAGCATTTCTGGTGAGACAGTCCGGTCTTCTCCCAAATGGAGAGGATAGCGCCAACGGGGTTTCCCCCATAAGGAACTGCCACTACCGTAGTGGTAGGGACGTAGGAGCGTCACCCGAAAGGTCTACTTAAGATAATAAAGACGAAAGAGAAATCAAGACATGGTAGATTCCCTCAAAAAACCAGGCTTTGAAGAAATCCGGCCAGGGATTAAAGTCCCGGCAAAAGAAACCCTGTTAACACCTCGGTTTTATACTACCGATTTTGATGAAATGGCACGGATGGATATCTCCGTCAACGAAGACGAGTTAGAAGCCATTCTCGAAGAGTTCCGCACTGACTACAACCGCCACCACTTTGTTCGGGATGCCGAGTTTGAACAATCCTGGGATCATATTGACGGGGAAACTCGCAAGTTGTTCGTTGAATTTCTAGAACGTTCTTGTACGGCAGAGTTTTCCGGCTTTTTGCTGTATAAAGAACTTGGGCGTCGCTTGAAAGGAAAAAGCCCTGTTTTGGCAGAGTGTTTTAACCTGATGTCACGGGATGAAGCGCGTCACGCTGGCTTTTTGAACAAAGCTTTGTCGGACTTTAATATGTCCCTAGATTTAGGGTTTTTGACTAAGAGTCGCAGTTATACCTTCTTTAAACCGAAATTCATCTTCTACGCGACTTATCTTTCTGAGAAGATCGGTTATTGGCGCTACATCACCATTTATCGCCATTTAGAAGCACATCCCGAAGATCGGGTTTATCCAATCTTCCGGTTCTTTGAGAACTGGTGTCAGGATGAAAACCGTCACGGCGATTTCTTTGATGCGATCATGAAATCTCAGCCGCAAATGTTGAATGATTGGAAAGCACGGCTATGGAGTCGCTTCTTCCTATTATCAGTGTTTGCGACCATGTATCTCAATGACATCCAACGCAAGGACTTTTATGCCACCCTCGGATTGGATGCACGAGAATACGATATCCATGTAATTCAGAAGACCAACGAAAACGCAGGTCGGGTATTCCCACTGATGCTGGATGTAGAGAATCCAGAGTTTTATGAGCGGTTGGATGTTTGTATAAACAATAATGAGAAATTGGGTGCGATCGCTAACTCCAATACTCCCAAATTCCTGCAAATCTTCCAAAAACTGCCGCTTTACATCTCCAACGGCTGGCAGTTATTGCGCCTGTACCTGATGAAACCGATTGATACTGTTTCTGCTCAAGGGGCAGTTCGTTAATTAGATAACAGGTTTGTTTGCGAAAGCTTTGGTGGTTCTGCTGGTTGCAGAGCCACTTTTTTTGTCCTTTTTCCAAGCCAATGATTACCGATATGTCAAGTAATTAGTAGTGCGGCTAATTTGTTAGTAGGCAAAAATCGGAGATAGTTGGTTAGGTGTAGTTTGTAGTAGATACCTTGAGTTAAGCTGATTTTTCCATTCTGATTACATCTGGAATCAATATTTGATGTTTGGCTGCTTCTGCCTCGTAACATCTGAGAATCAGTGATGTCAGCTTATCTAAATCACTGACAGAGGAAATAATTACTTTTGATGCGGCATCCCCCAGAGAAGCTGATACTTCCTGCACTTCAAAGTTTGAAGTTAGCGACTTCACTTCATCTACACTTAGTCGAGTAACAAAACTTTTTTTCTGCGAAGATAGATACAGCCGCAGAAACCACCAAGTACTTTTGCCAACAAGATTGATACCAAAGTATGAAACAGTATCTTTGTATTGGAGTTGATAATTGTAACTCGTTGAGGTTTGCGTAATTACTTTAATTTTTTCAAAAGCTTCGATTTCTTCAGCAGTTGTTACTACTTTTGATTCTTGAGGATCTGGTTGTATATCCCCTGCTTCAATATCTACTTCTATTGGAGGTTCAACAGGCTGATCTATTACTGGAGTAAGTGAGCGAGTCATTAACTCTACTAAACTTCCCTGAATCGACTTTTTAACAATTGGTTTGAATTTATCAATAATTTTACTAGTAATTCGGCCTTTAATTTCATAACTAGGAGCAACTGTACCAAGTTCAGTCACTAAAAAGCGAACAAATTCTTCAGAAGGAGAACGTAAAAGATTTCCTAGAAGTTGAGTCATGCCTTTTACATAAACCATTTCCTCAGCATGGTTGGTAATAGCTGTAACCTCAAAATTATCACGGTGAAAGAATTTGAGGTTATCAATATCTTTGGTATCATATTCCAGGATGTTAAAAGTAAAAAATGGCTCTTTGTCCATGACATTTGTTTCACGCAAGTCTGTAAAAAAACGGTATTCAATACCGTTAGTGACGATAGCTACTTTTGTTGTCGAAAGTGCATTAAAATATCTGCTCAATTGTCCATCATGTGCCTCAGCTTTTTGACCACGGGCTTTTGCTTCTACGAGCATAACTTTAGTACCGTTAATAGCTAAGGCGTAATCTACCTTTTCAAACTGCCCTGCTTTTTTAATAGCAAAATCTGCTACGTATTCCGGTATTACTTCACTAGGATCGTAGACATCGTAGCCAAGAACACTCAAAAAAGGAACAATCAGTGCCATCTTAGTAGATTCTTCACCAACAACTTGGTCAGCCCGCTTACGCACTTGTTCAGATAGCTTGGTAATATCTTCAGTGAATGCCATCTTGCTTGCTCCTGGTAGATTATTGAGTATTTATACGTCTTTTTTGTAAAATAAGAGTGATTACAAGGTGACATAGTACATTTGAATTGAAAGTGTTAGTGCGATCGCCTGTTTTATCACTCCTATAAAAGTATTCCCAAATCAGTACCAGCCTGTAACACTCATGACTTGTTCACAGGTGCAATGGCATCGGTAATGAATAAAAATAAATCAGAATGATTTTTTATGAAGCTTCAGGCTATAGCGATTCTCAAAAAAATGCTCAAGCTATAAAGCCCACGAATTCATCCGTGGGCTTTTTAATATAAGCTAACTTGCCGTTGCTGCTTTGAAATGGAAATCTTTGCTCTTTCTTTTCTGCGAGACGCGCAATGGGCAGACCAAAATATTGCTGAGTCAATGAATTTTACTTTTACTCAGCAATATTTTGGTGAGAAAGGTTTTCGTGAGTTTCTACGGATATAACAGAAGCCGACATTAGGATACACTGGCATTTGAATACACCGGAAGTTCATCAGCGACTTAGTTTGTCGCTTCTGGTGACTTCCTTCTTAGTATCCTATTGCTTTTGGCTGTATGAAACTTACTCCAATCTACGGTAAGTCTCCCTGAAGAAGGTTTTTTAGCATCTAAAACGACTGCCACTGTTTTGAGGCTATAGCCTTAGAATATTTACAAGCTTTACTTACGAATTAGCTCTCTCTAGATAAAAGTACCATTTTTACTGTGTAAGCTGACATTCTACCTGTTTCATCCAGATTTGTGTAGCTTATTAACAAATCAACGGATTCATTAATATTAAGCCTGCTTTACTATTTAGTTTCTTAGCCCGACCTATTAGACAGCTAGAGTGTTCATTTCACTTTGTTCAATAGCTTTTAGCCCTTATCGCTCCCATGCTGACCCATCACCGCAAGCCCGTGTGCTTATCACTGATTTCCACTGACCTACCCATCTGGTCTGTTGTCGAAACTGCCGCGACATTGTATCAAAAGGATACCGATCGATTCCATTTACTGATGACCGCACCGCCTTTAATTAGCTGCGAAGTCGAGAGTGTCATAAGTCCAGAAGACACACTTCCTCAAAGCAAGAGCAAAGCTTACGCCCCTAACAGTCCCAGAATTTTGTGGCTAGAGATTTCCCCTTACCGAGTCATCATGACTATGCAAGGTAACGCTCAAGTGAGTTACCGTCACTTTTGGGAACAGGGTGTTTATGGCATTAGTCGCTATTGGTTGCCAACTGAGTCATTGCAACCTAACGATCCGATTCGTTTACGAAATTTTACTCGTAGCCTAACTCTCAACGGACATCCTTTACCAGAAAATTTGCGGCTGGAATATGAATTGTGGGCAGAAAAAGTCCAATTAGGATGCTACATACTGAATTTGGAAATTAAACATTGATAGGTGTGGAGAGTGAAGAAGAGAACAGGGTACAGGGTACAGGGTCAAGGTTACAGGGTATAGATTATTTCCTATCACCTGTCACCTGTCACCTCTCCCCTAATCTCAATTCCCAATCCCTCTTAACCAAAATAACTGGGTTGGTTTCCAGGTTTCCATTTAATATTGCAACCAACACTCGGCTTTTGTTCACTTGTAACAGGTTCACCCGCTAGCACTGCTTTAATGGCTGCGCGTAAATCTGCACCTGTTACAGGTTTACCGTTACTGGGACGGCTATCATCTAATTGTCCCCGATAAACAAGTTGGCGTTGATCGTCAAATACAAAAAAATCTGGTGTGCAAGCTGCTGTGTAAGCCTTCGCCGTTTCCTGACTTTCGTCGTAGCATAAGGTAAAATTTAACCCTTGTTCTGTGGAAAAGGCTTGTAACGACTCTGGCGCATCATCTGGGTAATTTTTTGCATCGTTAGCACTGATGGCAACGATCGCTAAATCACTTGTAAAATAATCTCTTCCTAACTGCACTAATTCGTTTTGGACGTGTTTTACAAACGGGCAATGCCGACAAATAAACATTACCAATAGTGCTTTTTTATCTGCAAAGGTAGAAAGTGAAGTTGCCTTTCCAGATACTACTTCCGGTAGATTAAAATCTGGCGCTTTAGTGCCTAGTGGCAACATAGTTGAAGTAGCTAAAGCCATAGTTCACCCAATATTTTGACGCTGATAACTAACGGCTTTTGTTATCAGTATATTTTCAGTGTAAGTGGCAGGAGTAACCTTTTTACAATGGGATGAGATAGGTTACTTTTATGTTCGTCGATTAACTAACGTAGCGCTAGCTTGATCAACAGGCATTAGCACAACTTCATTAATATTAACATGGGGCGATCGCGTCACACAGAAAAATATCACATCAGCCACATCATCTGCTGTTAGGGGTGTAACTCCTTGGTAGACTTTGTTGGCACGTTCAGTATTTCCATGAAAGCGTACCTCGCTAAATTCCGTTTCTACCATACCAGGATCGACAGAAGTTACACGGACTCGCGTACCCAACAGGTCTTGTTTTAAACCTTCAGAAATGGCTCTCACAGCAGCTTTGGTAGCACAGTAGACATTGCCACCGGGATAGGTTTGATGTCCAGCGATGGAACCTAAATTTACCACATGACCGCGATCGCGACTTACCATTCCCGGAACGACATAGCGGGAGACGTAAAGTAAACCCTTAACATTAGTATCAATCATGTCTTCCCAGTCTTGAAAGCTACCTTCGTGCAACTTGTCTAAACCACGACTTAGACCAGCATTATTAATGAGAATGTCGATGTCAGACCAGGCAGAGGGTAGAGTCGCAATGGCAGATTCAACAGCATTGCGATCGCGCACATCTAGTTGTAGTAAATGAATTTCAGTACTAAAATCTTTACTCAGAGTATCTGCTAGCTGCTGCAAACGTTCTAACCGTCGTGCTGCCAAGATAAGTTTTGCACCCGCATCAGCAAAGATTTTTGCACAAGCAGTACCAATACCACTACTTGCACCAGTGATCAAAATAATTTGATTTTGTAGGGAAATCATTAGGATAGTTAGGAGTGAGGAGTTAACAGTTATGAATTATGAATTAGCACAAGTTTCATCGTTCATAATTTATCATCAGTCGGTCTAGAACTCCTAACTTTTAACTCCTAACTCCTAACTACTTCTTTACCACTTGCAAGCGTTGAGTTACCATTGTCATTCCATTACCTCGCAGGATGACAGCAGAAACCCATTGGCTACCTGGGGTAGATGGTGCTTGTCCTACTTTAAACAATCCACCAGATGTCAGTAATTCTAAATCCACGGGTGTAGGGTTAAGAAATTTATCTGCTTGGATAGATTCTTCTAGCGCTGTTCCTAGTAGAAAATCATCACCAAGTGGCTCTTGGACAATCGCATCAAAATTATACTTCTGACCGACTTGCACTTGCTGGGGTAATTTAATATCAATTTGGGGCGGGTTGCTACCAGAGGTAAGTAAGGTACGTTCGGACAAAATGTCTTGGCGGACTATTTTTCCACCTTCAATGCGCTGACGCGATTTAATCGTGGCATTAAGAGTTAACTTCTTACCGTTACCGGAGGGTAAGCCAGTTATCTTCGTTTCTGTTTCAGCAATAATCCCATTGGCTTCAGTTTTTGAAGATAGCAGTTTCGTGCTGTATTGCAATTTCGGATATCGTTGCCAAAGTGAAGTCAAAGATTTTTCTAGGGTTTGGAGGTTTAATCCATCGCCATGAGTGAAATTAGGGCTGTAGAATTGCAACACCCCTTTGACATCGCCTCGGCTGGCAGCAGTATCAACTTGTGTCAACAGGTTTTTCAGATCGGCTGGTGCGTTTTGGGCTGTCGTGGCTTGGGATAATTGCTGTGGTGTTGCAGCCTGAGTGCGTTGCCAACCGCTTGTTAAACCAATAGTCAGTAGGAACGAAACTAGCCAGATATTTGCTGGAAATTTGAGTTGTCGTCTCACTAAGGCGGTAATAATGTTAGTCATTGGTAAGAATTTACTGATTTGATTAGAGAAAGTAAGCAAATTGTTTTATCTTAGTTAAGCTAGACGCTAAACGGTAGAGGTTTGATGGCAAACGCACCGATACGATTATTAATAGCTGCCAGTGGGACTGGTGGACATTTGTTTCCAGCGATCGCACTGGCACAAAAACTTCCAGACTATCAAATAGAATGGCTGGGAGTACCCGATCGCCTAGAAACTCAACTTGTCCCCAAACAGTATCCCTTGAATACTATTGCAGTTGAAGGGTTTCAGCAAGGGTTTGGACTTTCCTCGATTCGCATTTTGGGTAAACTCGCCCTTTCGATTCTAGAAGTCAGACGAATTCTCAAACAGGGAAATTTTCAAGGGGTGTTTACCACAGGGGGTTACATTGCCGGGCCAGCCGTCATTGCGGCGCGTTCCCTTGGTTTACCCGTAGTTTTCCACGAATCTAACGCCTTACCAGGTAAAGTAACTCGCTTTTTTGGCCCTTGGTGTAGTGCGGTAGCCTTGGGATTTGAAGTAGCTGCTAAGTATTTACCTCGTGCCAAAAATGTCTATGTTGGTACTCCTGTAAGAGAGCAATTTCTTGATGGGGCAATAAATGCACCACTGGATTTAGCTATTCCTGATGGTGTGCCTTTAATTGTTGTTTTTGGCGGTAGCCAGGGTGCTGTTGCAGTAAATAAATTGGTGCGCGAATCTGCAAAAGCTTGGTTTGATGCTGGTATTTATGTAGTACATTTAACTGGCGATCGCGATCCCGAAGCAGATAGTCTCAAACATCCACAGTACATAGCCTTACCTTTTTACAACAATATGGCAGCGTTGTTGCAACGAGCAACTCTTGCCATTAGTCGTTCTGGCGCAGGTAGCTTAACAGAATTGGCAGTGTGTGGAACGCCAGCGATTTTGATTCCTTATCCTTTTGCCGCAGAAGACCATCAATCTTACAATGCAGATGTATTTACTTCATCGGGTGCAGCGTTAACGTTGAAGCAATCTGAGTTGACGACTGAAGTATTGCAAAATAATGTGTTGAATTTATTGCAGTCACCGCAAGAGTTAGCAAAGATGGGGGAAAAAGCTTATGCGATCGCAG
Source organism: Nostoc sp. PCC 9305 (assembly GCF_963920915.1). Lineage (NCBI taxonomy): Bacteria > Bacillati > Cyanobacteriota > Cyanophyceae > Nostocales > Nostocaceae > Nostoc > Nostoc sp. PCC 9305. The sequence goes on along the minus strand of NZ_CAWUDN010000059.1, from coordinate 38,313 downwards.
TTCCTGATAGTGCCGAAAAATTGGCGCAGTTAGTGCGTGAGGTGATAGAAACATAACGTTAATTATTTAGCATTAGAGAATATGTTATTTAGCAAAAAACTTCGCTTCACAGTAGGTTGTGCTGCCTTATTACTTGCCAGTTTAGTAAGTAGCTATCTATATACCTACTCAAAAACTAAACAACTAGCTCAACAAAATCAGTCATTTACTCAACAAGAAAATTCTGCCCTGCTTCAATCACAGATTTCTCTGACCTCAAATCAAGCTGCCGATCAATTTACCTCAAGGTTTCAAAATACTTTTACATCTCGACAGAACTTGTTAGCAGCATCTGCACCCTATCCAGTTGTTGATGAGTTCAAAAAATATAAATTTAACATTAATGGCAGCCAGATTGCTACTCCAGGAAAACTACCAAATAGTAAGGTTAAATTCAATCAAGGAGATTTATTAAGCGTTCTCGTTAATACTAGAAAATATTTTCAAGATTATGCTTCAGAAGACCCAGATATTATGCGTACAGGAGTGCTTGCTACTCAAGGAGTTACTATACCAGATGTCCTGAAAACTTTGGATTTTATGATTGCTGTTTTGAAAGAGGATATTGCGAATAATCGGGCTACTCGTTTACAAGACTCTCAATTTATTAATACTAATTTTCGAGTCATTAAATGGTCTCCCTACAACCCCAAAAGTAAACAGCAAAAACAATTAAGAATTACCAAATATGCTGTATTTACTCACCCTGGTTCCCGCAAGAAAACCTCTACTTTTAATATACCAATTTATAGTTTAAAAGATAATTCTAATAACGATAAGTTCTACACTCGATACACAAAGCAAGATGTTTTATCTGGTATTTATGAACCAGGTGGTAGAGAATTTGGAAAAGTTAATACTCTTGCTTATCTAACCAGAAACGGCTTAGAAGAAGCAATTATGGAAGGAACAATCCTGATTAATTTTACAGATGGTTATAAGGCATTTTTTAATGTAGATAGAAACAATGGAATGGCTTATATCCGCGGATTAAAGGCAACAGCACAAAAGCGTTATTGGTATTTTAGAGAAGTTGATGCTATTAAAGGCTATGGATACAAAATAGATGCAAAAATTTCTATCAAACCCGGAGTTACTTTTGCTGGAGATGTTTTAAATATCGGTTTAGGTAAGGTGATTGTAATTGAGCATACTCAGGGTGGTCGCAAACATCTACAAATGGGAGTCATAGCCGATACAGGCGGAGCATTTTTACCCAATCTTTATCAGCTCGATTTTTTGGCAGGTATTTTTAAGAATAAAACAGAATTTGGGCAGAATATCAGCCAATTACCGGACTATGCCACAGCATATTTTTTAGTCAAGAAGTAATCCATTGACCTGATATAGCAATGGACAGGAGGCTTAGTACACGTAGCGAAAAGACCGAAATAAACTCTGCATTACTTTGCGCTCAACTCTGCGCCTCTTTGCGTTTCAATAAACTTGTCCTAACACCTTTGGCGACTGCTATATCAAAAATCTATGCACGGGTTAACAATTCTAAGTTATGGCCATCGGAATCATAGAAATAAAAGCCACGACCTTCCATTCTGTGATTAATTTGTCCTTTATTCTGATGCATGGGGTCGCTACTGTATTCAATACCTGCCTCTTTGACGCGTGCAAAAATTGCATCAAATTCTTCATCACTAACATGGAATGCATAATGATGTGGCTCAAACGCTTCAGCATCGGCGAAGTCGAGCGTGAGTTGATCGTTTATATGCACAGCAGCGAAGTGACCAACGGGAAGCTCAACCTCTAAACCGAAAATTTTTGCAAAGAACCTCGCTGATGCTTCTTTGTCATGTGCAGGCACTATGGTGTGATTTAAAGTAATTGTCATGTCACACCTTCCCTCCTAATTTTGGTACTAATCCATATCAACTCTCGATTTCAGAGTCGATAAAAACAATGTTCCTTTCTATTTTATCTTTTGGGCGCTAACACCAGAGTAAATATATCTAAATCTATGTTCACTGTATTTGGAACACCCGCAAACACTAGAAAGATCGAGCTTAAATAAGCAAACCTGATAACTGGTATCAGTTTTACTGTAGTAATAAAAGTTGATTAAAAATTGTAAAGCAGTGTAAAGTAGTTTCACAGGCAAAGACGAAACCGCCTGATTCATAAATAACCGCAATCATAAAACCATGACAACAACCTTACAACAGCGCTCAAGCGCTAACGTATGGGATCGATTCTGCGAATGGATCACCAGCACCAACAACCGGATCTACATCGGTTGGTTCGGCGTAGTAATGATTCCAACCTTGCTAGCGGCTACCGCTTGCTTCGTAATCGCTTTCATCGCTGCTCCTCCAGTAGACATTGATGGTATCCGCGAACCAGTAGCAGGTTCTTTGATTTACGGAAACAACATCATCTCTGGTGCAGTTGTTCCTTCCTCCAACGCTATCGGCTTGCACTTCTACCCAATTTGGGAAGCAGCTTCCTTAGATGAGTGGTTATACAACGGCGGCCCTTACCAATTGGTAATTTTCCACTTCCTGATTGGCATATTCTGCTACATGGGTCGTGAATGGGAATTATCCTACCGCTTAGGTATGCGTCCTTGGATTGCGATCGCATATTCAGCACCTGTTGCAGCAGCAAGTGCAGTATTCTTGGTATACCCCATCGGACAAGGTTCTTTCTCTGATGGTATGCCCTTGGGTATTTCTGGAACCTTCAACTTCATGATCGTGTTCCAAGCAGAACACAACATCTTAATGCACCCCTTCCACCAACTCGGTGTAGCTGGTGTATTCGGCGGAAGTTTGTTCTCTGCAATGCACGGTTCTTTGGTTACATCTTCCTTGGTTCGTGAAACAACCGAAACCGAGTCCCTTAACTACGGTTACAAATTCGGTCAAGAAGAAGAAACCTACAACATCGTTGCAGCCCACGGCTACTTCGGTCGTCTAATCTTCCAATACGCTTCTTTCAACAACAGCCGTTCACTGCACTTCTTCCTCGCAGCATGGCCTGTAATCGGCATCTGGTTCACCGCCTTGGGTGTCAGCACAATGGCGTTCAACTTGAACGGTTTCAACTTCAACCAATCAATCATTGACTCTGAAGGTCGTGTGATTGCAACTTGGGCGGATGTAATCAACCGCGCTAACCTGGGTATGGAAGTAATGCACGAGCGTAACGCTCACAACTTCCCTCTTGATTTGGCTGCTGGTGATTCTGCTCCTGTAGCTCTTTCCGCTCCTGCTATCAACGGTTAATCATAATCTGAGATACGCTCCCCACGCTTATCTATAAACAAAAAACGCTCCCCCTTTCGGGGGAGCGTTTTTGCATTGGGTTAATTGCTACGTTAATTTAAAGTGTAAAAATGACCTTTATCGGTGAGAACTTAGGAAATAATTATCAAAAAGTAAATTTACAGTTAATAACGGTTCAGAAGGGGTAATAATTGCTAGCAGCGCAGATAATTGCCTTAAAGCTCAAATATCAAGGAGAAGCCAAGAATGATTTTACACCGTGGGCGTAGGGTAGTAGCCGCTTTGTTGCTGTCGGTGGTACTACTGACAACAGCCTGTAGTCCAAAAACACCTGGACGTTTTGACCAGGCACAAAAAGAAAGCACTCAACAAAAAAGCGGTCAATCGGTAGCTAAAACCGCAACTCAGGGTAGCGAATTTAATAAACTTTTCCCAAAAGCTGGTGATGGCTACCAACGCGTCTATACCCAAGAGAAAAAAGGCTTTGCGGAAGCAAAGTTGAAAAAAGGCGGTAAAGATATAGCGGTGCTGTCTATTTCTGATACTACTAGCACACCCAGTGCAGCAGCAAAGTTCTCGAAAAGCACTAAAAAAATTGGCGGTTATCCCGCAGTAGAAGTTGGTAAAACGCAAACTGCAATTTTGGTAGGTAAGTACCAAGTAAAAGCACTTTCTCGCGATTCATCATTTACAGCTAGCGATCGCGAAGATTGGCTAGAGAAGTTTAATCTTAATGGTTTGGCTAACCTGAAATGATTTGCACTACTAACATTCAGACCATAAAACCTAAATAAGGAGATTTTTGTGAGCAAATCGATTGTTGAGTTGGTTGATCAATTGCCAACTGGCGGCTTGACTGTTTCTATGTTGAAGTCTCTCGATTTTGTTGCTCCTGGAGAGTGGCAAAATACCGTTGGCTTTGTCAACACTATTAAGAAAGTCACTGGCGAAGACGACGAAGATTTAATTCAGCAAATTGGCGAACGAGCGATTTATCTATTCAACGACAAATCCCAAGGATACCAAACAGCCTTGTGGTTATATCAAACTGTTGATAATACAGATAAAGCCCTTGGTGCAGCAGCTTTAGCTAACAAAGTCGGCGAAAAAATTCCTTTGTTGGGTTTTTTAAACTCTGTCACTCCCAAACCTGATAAAGCCCAAACCATTGATTTGACATTAAAGTTAGTGGCTGAGTTGGTAGCCTTCTGTCAAATTAACGGCATTCCGGGAGACAGTATTGGGGATTTTGTCGCCTCTTTAGGTGAGTATAGTGGTGAGTCACTGATCCGTATGGTGGCGTTAGTTTGCGTTGATGGTTTGATACCTTTGGGCCCAGATTTTATCAGCAAAGCGATATCTGGGCTGAATCAAACAAATCCACAAGAGTTAGAACAAAACTCGACTTTCCAAAACATCAAAGATGTGATTCCAGGGAACAATGCTGGCAGTAAACTCAACTTTATCGGCGAAAGCTTTGACTCAGTTAAAGGTTGGATGAGTGGGTTAGTTAGCGCCAATAATTTAACGCCGCAAAAGGTTGTCCACAACTTGCAAAGTTTTACCGATATTGCTGATGACAAGTTGGACTACCTCGCAGCATTCCTGGATGTAGCAACAAATTATTATGAGCACACTGGCACGCAAACTTTAGCACATCGCTTGATTGAACGCGCGGTGGCTGAGATTTAGGTTGATAAGTGATTAAAGAAGGTTACAGGTTACAGGGGACAGATTATTCCCTATAACCTGTAACCTGTAACCTCCTAACCCAAGGCCTATTGGGGTAAATGCAAATCTGCTGCGATCGCATACAAGTAAGGTTGAAAAATAGCCAAGTTTTCTAGTTTATCAAACTTACCTGTTTGCGTACCCGTGTCAAATGCAGTAGTCATTACGTAAAGTTTAGTACCATCAAAAGCAACATGACCGATATGTTGCTCTTGTACTCCACCTTGTCGCTTAAGTCCGGCGAACCCATAACGGATTCCCTGAAGCTTACCAATGGGTACTGGTTGTGGTGGGTAGGCTGAGAAAATAATCTCTTTTCCATATTCACCCTGGCGATCTTTGGCTAACGCAGCGTAGTGGTCTGCAACCCAAGTCTTAAGTACTGGTAATAATTGGGTTTGGTATTTGGAACTTTGGTAGTCTACTAGGGAAGCAGCTGGAATACCAGCGGCTAAGAGTTTCTTTCGGAAATCCTCATTGTTTGCTAGTGGGTAAATGTTAATCTCTACTGTACCCAAACGTTTTCCTTTGGAGGTGACACACAACAGGGGTGCATTTCCTTCACAGGGATAAATTTGCCAGTTCGTTGGAGCAGCAGTACTTCCCAGGATTTTCTGCCAGATATTTTCCTGATTAGAGTTGGGAAGTTTCGCAACGGTAGGAGGTTTTACTACTTTGGGTGGAGAAAATTGGGGTAAAACAAATTTGGCTCCCACCGGTATTGACACTAGCAAAATAGAGCCTAGTAATAAATGATAAAGTCGTAACATTTTTTCAAAATCCAGAGCCAGGGATTGCAGACTAACGATATCTACAATACTTTATGGATATAGAGGAAGAATACATTTATATTGCCGCGAGTTCCGCAAATGGAACTCAACAAACTATAGCGCTTCTTTGTGGAATCAGGCACAAGTTAGGGACGCATAGATATCTGTACGCCCCTACGAATTGCCCTAAGTAGCTAGGAAAGAAATTAAAGTTTGTAGTGAGTTAGCGCGGTCTTGGGGGTTTCCCCCATGAGCGACTAACGAACCCGCAGGGTAAGGACTTTAGTCCTGATAAACCTTGCTATGAGCGATGAATCGCTCACTACAAACTAGAATTTTATTGTATGTTTAATTATGCCTACTTAGTTCACGCAATTGAAAATATATACACTTAGTAGCGCTGAAAAAACAGTACAGCCCTACTACGAACAGGTTGTTTATTGATTGATGTATGCCTAATTACTTGTGGCTTGCCGGAGGTATGGCAACAATGAAGAGATGCTGGCTAGATGTCAAATGGAAGGACAAATTTGCTTGGACTTTTAATTGAAGCGAGAACGTTGTTGACGACGTTGTTTGTGCCTAGCAATTGCTTTACGCTTCTCTTTTTCTATCGGTGTCTCAAAGTGACGCTTTTTTCTCATATCTTGGAAAATTCCTGCTTTAGAAACTTCCCGTTTAAACCTTCTCAAGGCTGATTCAATACCTTCATTCTCCCCTAAAACTACTTGTGTCATTCTCATTCCTCCTTGATGTGGATGAATAGTTCGAGGCTAGATACCAAATAAAATATTCCAGCAGAATGGAGCCTTTGGCTTTATCTGCTGGAGACTCTAAATGTGAAATTTTCAGGAATCGACTTAGTAGCGATTATTGTTGCGGCGGGCATTATTACCGCCACCCCAGCTACCACGAGGAGAACTGCTTCTTTCCTCACGAGGTTTAGCTTTGTTCACTTTCAAATCACGTCCCATCCACTCAGCACCATCAAGTGCATCAATGGCAGCTTGTTCTTGTGTGTCTGATTCCATTTCCACAAAAGCGAACCCACGAGGCCGGCCTGTTTCCCGATCTGTGGGTAGTTGAACACGATTTACTGTTCCGTATTCTGCAAAAGCCTGCTTTAGGTCCTCTTCTGTAACCTGATAGGACAGGTTTCCGACGTAAATTGACATAGAAATCTCCGAATTCAGGGAGTGTAGAGAGTTAAATTCGGAGAGACGGTTTTTAGAAATCAAAACTAGTTACTCAACCGAAAATAATCTTTATGTCCATGAGTGTAACACAGCCTTCAGCCTATGAATATCGTCTTGTAGTGAATTTTATTCACAAATCAAACCCTTAAGGAAGGTTTGCAGACTTTCCAAAGACTGGCTTTTGTTGCTTGTATTATGAAAGTTACACTTTTAACAGGAAATCGGGATTAACTAGCGATCGCCCAGCTATTTAGTGTTTTTAAAATTAAGCTGTGGACTAAAGAGTAAATATTATTTATCGGTACTAGTGCTAATCATACCATAATTAACTATCTTAAAAGAAAATTAAAAAATATTCATCCTCAAATGCCCTATTAGCTATGGTCAAACTGCGCTAAGATATCCTCTGATTTCTTACATAATACTTCGTGATATTCACCATTACTAGCCAGCAAACCTCCCCATTGATTGATATCACCAGTGTTATACTGCAACGGCGTGCCATCGAAGTGAGTAAACTGACCACCGGCTTCTGTTAAAATCAATTCTGGAGCGGCTATATCCCAATCTTTGGGCGCAGACTTGCCGGAAAGTGAAATGTAGATATCTGCCTGTTGCTCGACAATGGTGGCGATTTTGCAGCCTACACTACCCACAGATTTCTGATTTTGACAGGGTAAATTTTGTAGCAGATGATCTAACCGTTGGTTGCGGTGAGAACGACTAACTACTAAGGTTAAATCCTCAATTCGTTTACCTGAAGACACTTGTAAAGGAACAGATCCGTCACGGGTTTCTACAAATGTACCCCCGCCTTTGGTAGCGTAATATAACTTTTGAGCCTCTGGTACTGCCACCACTGCCAATACTGGGCGCGTTTCCTTGACTAAAGCAATGTGAACTGCATAGTCTCCAGTTTTTTCGATAAAATCTCGTGTGCCATCTAAAGGGTCAATTATCCATACCCAAGGGGCAGAAGCCTTTCTACCACTACTTGACGATTGATAAGTTTCTTCGCTGATGTAAGCAAAATCTTCGTTACCCAAAGTTGCTTGTAGCCTCTGCAAAATGTATTGACTCACAGCTACATCGGCAACGGTGACAGGCTCATTCTGCTTATATTGGACTTCTAAGTTAGGGTCTTTTGCTGTGCCGTCGTAATACGATCGCAGTATATCTGCTGCGCCCCAACCTATTTCACGAGCGATCGCTAATATTTCTTGTAAATCTTTCATTAATTTAGCCTATTTAAAAATATGTATAACGTGATTAGGGGCGCACAGCGATACTTAGTTTAACTAATTACGAATTACGAATTACGAATTACGAATTATCTTAAATCCATCCAGCGCCGAGTACCAAAAAATTTACAGGAATCAGCAGCAATATTAGCTGCCAGTGCCAGTGCATCAGTAAAGCTTTCCCTTAAAATGTAATGACAGAAAGCACCGTGAAAAATATCTCCAGCCCCTAACGTATCAACCGCTTGAATCTGCGGCACATCTACGATACCAGTTTTAGTGCCGCTCAAGTATTCAATTGGTTCTTGTCCGTGGGTAATGGCGATGTGAGGAATGTCAAATCCACTGAGATAGCTAAAAACGTCTTCTCCAGTCTGGCAGTTAGGGGGATAAAAATTAGCTGAACAGATAGCGTAATCCACAAACGGTAGAATTTGCTCAAATCCAGGCTTCCAACTACCACCATCGATCGCTACTGGGATATTATTGGCTTTAGCCATTTGAACGATGGAATCACCAACCACCATCTGATGTCCATCAATTAGTACTATATCGATATTCTGCAAAATATCTGGCGGGATAGAGGCGCTGCTAGCTTGAGTTTTGACAGCATTGATCGAAACCACAGCGCGTTCACCTGTGGCTTGAGTGACAATAATCGAAGATACAGGCGGTACTAAATCAGTGGTAGGCTCAAGGTCTGCGATCGCAACTTTGTAATTTGCCAAGTCATCTCGAATGAGCTGTGTCATTGGGTGAGAACCTACTACACCTAAGACAGTAGCCTGATTTCCTAAATAATTGAATGTTACAGCCGCGTTTGTTGCTGGCCCCCCTGCCGCTACAGTATAGTCAGTAGCAACAATCTTCTGATTATTTTTAGGGGCAGAGTCAGCAAGGTAAATCAAATCTAAAGTTACTAAACCTACAAATAATCCACGATTCATCTGCTCTTTCGTTCAAAATTCAATTTTGAATTCTGGCTCACTTCGACTCCTTTCGACTTCTCTACGAGACGCTACGCGTTAGCGGAGCTTTCGCTTTAGCGATACGCTCAAGGCAAGTCGCTAACTGACCTCCTGACTCTTGAATTCTTTCTTGGTAAATGGATATGACTCTTGGCGACTGACAACTTCGATTGCTGTCTTCAACCAATCAATATAAGTCTCTTCTCTTCGGATTACTAACTCCAGCACCAACCTTTGCATCACCTGCTCGCGGTTGGCAGATTCATCACCGAGTGATGGCAAATCGATGGTTTCACATTCAGCCAGCTTTTTGCTTCGAGCCGTCAATTGTTGCTCCAGTAAGTGAATGATGGTTTCATTCGATAACTGATCTGCAAAATGCAATTGGACGAGTAAAGGTTCTCTGATAGTCGGTAAGGGCTGATGAATCCCTAGCCATCGCCTAAATTCCGCTTTCCCTAGTTCCGTCACACTGTAGACTTTGCGGTTGGGGCGATCGTGTTGAATCTCAATGTTACAGGTAATCCAGCCTTGCTCAACTAGCTTATCGAGAGTTCTGTAAATTTGTGCCTGATCTGCTGGCCATAAATGGGCAACGCATTGATCGAAGCAGCTCGTTTTGAGGTCGTAGCCCGTCATTTCTTGCTGCTGAAGAAGACCTAAAATTACATTTGCTAGCGACATGAAGATGGTTTTCCCATAATTGATATTTTCTTGCTTGGTTCTACACTGTGTACTTCTTATAATTTTATGATATTATATGATTAATCAGATATAAGATATAACGGTTATAAAAAGATATGCTCATTATAATGCTTCTTAGCAAGGAAACCAAATAGATAAAAAACTCCATTCACAAGGGTATGGGGGAGAAGAAGGGAATAGGTTAAAGATTAAAGGTTACAGGGTACAGATCCCTATCACCTGTTACCTGTCACCTCTTCCCCAATTCCAATGCCCAATTCTCAATGCTTAGAAATTATTTAAGCCATTGAAGACTATTGTAACGAGAGGATAAGTAACATTGACTTCTAACACACTTACAGAAAGAATACGTCAGCATCAATATCTGCGTGATTTACGAAACAAATTACTCCACCTTCACAAGATGTTGCTGGAGACAGAACGCATTGCCTACGAACAGATTAGTGGACGAGTATCAAGTGGAGAACTTCTTCAGCTAGTCATCGCTCACGAACAATTTGCTTGGCTACACCGCATTTCTGAGATGGTTGTGCAAGTTGATGAAATGCTCCAAGCAGATGAACCGATATTGCTGGACGATTTCCAAAAATTGATTGCTGATGTCCGTACACTCATTGTACCGTTAGAGACGGGTAATACCTTCGAGAGAAAGTATTACAACGCTCTCCAGCGCGAACCTGGTGCTGTGTTGGCACACGCGGAGATATCCAGATTCCTCACGTCTAAGGTTTGATTGCTAATTTAACCAAACAGTGCTGAGTACAAAAGAATCGTACTCAGCACTTCAGCACTCATCAACCAACTGTCACCAAAGGCTGAGGTATTTCAGCTTTATGCCATACCGATTTTCCTGTTAGCAGTTCTACAACATCCATCCCATTCCCAATCACACCTGGTACACTCGGATATCCGGCACTTGCTCCGACGAAAAACAGGTTAGATAACTCTGTCGTATATCCCAAACGATTTAAACCAACCTGTTTGGGAATTAATTTCGCACCGTAAATATTACCCTGCGGCTGTCCTAGATAAAATTCGCTGGTGGTAGGTGTGCCGTAAACTTTCATCCGGGCGTAGTTGTCCACATCTGGAATCAAATCTCGCACACTTGTCATCATCTGCTGATAAACTTCTCGCTTTTTGGCTTTATAGGCTTTTGGATTAGTTTTGTGCAGATTTTCAAATGGTTTATAAGAACAGACAGTCGCAATCTCTAAAACATGATGTCCTTTTGGCCCCATCCCTGGTTCGCTAGATTTCATCGTTGGACAAGAGAGGAAAATCCACGGATGACTTAAGTCACCTGCCAATTGCTGTTGATATTCTCTGTTTAGGTCGCCTGTGGGATAATACCAAATATTCCAATTACCGATGCCGTAACGTTGAGGATCGAAACGGCTATCTAAACCCAAGTAGATATTGAAAGCACTGGCTGAGTATTCGTAATTGGTTAGACGTTGATGCTCTTTGTGACTCAAAGCTTCAGAATCATGCATCAACTCCACTGTTAATTTGGGGTCGAGGTCGCTGATATAAGCTTTGTTGGCACAATAACTTATACCATCGGCAATGACACTATGGACATTGTGGTTGCTAACTTGAATATGGCTTACCGGAGTTGAGTATTTGATTACACCTCCACCTGCGGTAATGACGTTTGCAATGGTGTTAACAAAGTGTTTGAAGTGATGTTTGGGATAATAAGCACCTTCTGAGTAGTCCCAAGTTAGGGAAGTGTGCGTGAGTAGCGCAATTTCTTCTGGTGGTAGTGCATAGTCCCCACTTTGTCCTGCCAACAATGCTTGTAGTTTAGGCGATAACCCGATATGGTTATACAAATCTTGTAGAGTCCAATTGCGCTTCAAAAATAAATTCAAATATTTTGGTAATTTTAACCAGTCAGACAACTTCCGCTCGAACCAGTGTACTTCCTGCACTAGGCTGCGAATTTCTTGGTGGAGTTGCTGAATTTCATTACAGTAACGGTTGATAGCATTAGCTTCTTCTGGAAATGTGGAGAGTAAACGCGATCGCAAATTTTCCCACCCCAAAGGAATTTTGAAATCTGCCTCTGGTGTAATAACTCGATCTATGCAGTCAGGATCGAGGCTATTAAAGGGTACATCTTGATTAAGATAGTTGAGAAATTGACCTATAGTCTGACCAGAACCACATTGAGAAATGTAATGTACGTCAGCACAAAAACTATATTCTCCGTAATCAAAGGTGTGACAACATCCACCAGGTAAATAATGTTGTTCTAGAACTGCTACCCGATAACCTTGTCTAGTTAAACAGGCTGCGGCCGAAAGTCCGCCCAATCCGGCTCCCAGTATCACATAATCGAAGATTTCCATCTCAGTCTCCTTTGGCAATCTTGATTTCGATGTATGGTCTTTTATCGCTGTTTTTACCAGTAGAAATGCCAAAATACTCAGCGCCTCTTCACCTAGCAGTTTTCATTCAATGAAAATAGCTAGAGAAACCATTCGAGAGACGGTGCAAATATTTTTATCGCTGATAGGAATAATTGCACCATCACCGAATCTTCTGATATTTACAGCACTTCCAGCTATTATGCAATACAGACCGCCAGGGAATAGAATTCCCTGTCTAATGGTGTAAGTCCTCTAGAAGAGGACTAGAAAAACTTGGGTTAAAGCACTGACAGCTATTATGCAATACAGTACAGTTTTTCTTCTTGCCCTTTTCTATCACAGCTTTTAGCTTTGAGGATGTACCTCATAGCTGCCGGAAGTGCTGTAGATGCGGCAATTTTTGCCAACAACTTCACTACATTTAGATGCCCTGAAGGATGTTTAACAGTTCACTGATTTAATTTAGAGTAACCGCAAAAAAACCTAGCTTAAAATCCCTGTTGAAGCTTGCAGATAGTTAGCAGGCGATAATTTAAGACTTTAAGCCCTTGCTCTTTATCCTTTATGTATTAACCTTATCGAAACTATCAAAAATTGTTTTAAAATGGTTGCTTTTCTTCACAAAAACTTACTAAAGTATTAATTAGCTAAAACTATATAGAGAAGCAAAGAAAAAATAATAACTCCTAAATCTTAACTCCTAAATCTTAACTCCTAATTCTTAACTCCTAACTCCTAATTCTTAACTCCTAACTCCTAATTCTTAACTCCTAACTCCTAACTCCTAACTCCTAACTAATAATTAATGACTAACGATCCATTTGCACCAGTTATCGGACAACAGCAAGCTATAGAATTACTTACTCAGGCTGTCAGACAAAACCGGGTTCCTCCAGCCTACTTATTTGTGGGGCCAGATGGTGTAGGCAGGAGTTTAGCAGCCAGATGCTTTGTGGAATTGCTATTTTCTAGTGGGATGGGAGTTACTGCGTCTTTACAAAACCGTTTGCGTCAGGGGAACCATCCAGCTTTATTGTGGGTGCAACCAACGTATCAATACCAGGGACAACGATTAACAGCAGCAGAAGCAGCCGAAAAAGGACTCAAGCGTAAAGCACCACCTGTAATTCGACTAGAGCAAATTCGGGGAATTACCGAGTTTTTAGGTCGTCCGCCCTTGGAAGCGCCGAGAAATGTGGTAGTGCTAGAAGAAGCCCAAACAATGGCAGAAGCCGCAGCCAATGCTTTACTTAAAACTTTGGAAGAACCGGGACAGGCGACATTAATTTTAATTGCACCGACACCTGAATCTGTGTTGCCGACTTTGGTATCACGCTGTCAACGCATTCCTTTTTATCGCTTAAATGCAGAGTCTTTGGCTGTTGTACTCACACAAACAGGCCATCAGGAAATTTTGTCAAATCAGGCAGTTTTGAGTATAGCAGCTGGTAGTGCTGGAAGTGCGATCGCATCTTATGAACAATTACAAGCTATTCCCGATGAGTTACTCGAAGACTTGAAAAAAGCGCCTAAATCTTACCGTAACGCCTTAGAGTTAGCCAAGACAATTGATAAGGATTTAGATACAGAAGCACAATTGTGGTTAGTTGATTATCTTCAGCAATTTTACTGGCAGCAATGGCATAAACCTAGTATAATTAACCAGCTAGAACAATCTCGAAAACACTTGCTTTCTTACGCTCAACCTCGGCTAGTTTGGGAATGTCTGCTTTTATCTGTGTATCAAAAATCAAATTCCATTTATCCTACTCATCGCTGAGTGAGATTGTATTTCTATAGTTCCTCATCAAAGCGTCAGTACAATATTTAATTAATTCGTAGCAAAATAAATTAAGCAAAACTCTGCGTTACTTTGCGTTTAGGGACTGACAAATAAAAAAATATACAACTATTTATTGTGGGGTGGGCGTCTCGCTCTTCAATAGTCAAAGGCGGGCAAGATGCCCACCCCACAAGATTGGATAATTTATTTCTTGGAAATCCCTTACTTTGCGTCCCTCTGCGTTTCAAAATATTACAATGTCTTGTTCATCCTCTATCGTCAAGTTCATAGCGAGTGAAGGTATTGTAATAAAAGCGATTCCTGGATAAAACAAAAAGTTTATATGACCTCAGTTTCTCCTCACAAAAAAGCCAGAGCCTTAAAACCTACCAGCCGCCGCCCTGCGAAAGAACTTTGTAGCGAGTGCGGACTATGCGATACATATTATATTCATTATGTCAAGGAAGCTTGCGCTTTTATTAATCAGCAAATAGGCGAACTTGAAGAAGAAACACACACGCGATCGCGCCATCTCGAAAACCCCGATGAACTCTACTTTGGTGTTCATCAAGACATGATAGCGGCGAAGAAACAGCAACCCATCGAAGGCGCACAATGGACGGGTATAGTTAGCAGCATTGCCATTGAAATGCTGAATCGCGGCTTAGTTGAAGGTGTTGTCTGCGTGCAAAACACCAAAGAAGACCGCTTTCAACCCATGCCCGTCATCGCCCGTACCCCAGAAGAAATACTAGCAGCGCGGGTAAATAAACCAACACTTTCTCCGAACCTTTCCATATTAGAACAGGTGGAAAAATCGGGAATGAAACGGCTGTTGGTAATTGGTGTTGGTTGCCAAATCCAGGCATTACGAGCCGTAGAAAAACAACTTGGTTTAGAAAAGCTGTATGTTTTAGGTACGCCTTGCGTAGATAACGTTAACCGTGCCGGACTGCAAAAATTCTTAGAAACCACCAGCCGATCGCCTGATACAGTTGTGCATTACGAATTTATGCAAGACTTCCGGGTTCATTTCAAACATGAAGATGGCTCATCAGAAACAGTGCCTTTCTTTGGCTTGAAGACCAACAAACTCAAAGATGTCTTTGCACCATCCTGTATGAGTTGCTTTGATTATGTCAATTCCCTAGCCGACTTAGTTGTTGGCTACATGGGCGCACCCTTCGGTTGGCAATGGATTGTAGTTAGAAATGACACTGGCAAGGAAATGCTGGATTTAGTAAAAGACCAGTTGGATACCCAACCAGTAACGTCTAAAGGCAACCGAAAAGAAGCCGTACAACAAAGTATTCCCGCTTACGATAAAGGCGTTACCTTGCCGATGTGGGCAGCAAAACTGATGGGTGTGGTAATCGAAAAAATCGGCCCCAAGGGTCTAGAATATGCGCGATTTTCCATTGATTCTCACTTTACTCGGAATTATTTGTATGTGAAGCGCAATCATCCAGAGAAATTAGACGCACACGTTCCAGAGTTTGCCAAACGTATTGTTGGGCAATATAAATTACCAGAATAGATGAGAGGTGACAGGGGAGAGGTGACAGGTGATAGAAAATAATTTGTACCCTGTAACCTGTACCCTATTCCCTATTCCCTTCCTCACTCCTCACTGCTGACTCAACTCGATAATATTTCCATCTGGGTCTTGAGTAAACAGGGCAGCACGACCGGAGGCGCTAGCTTGAATGGGATAATTATGATTGAGGAATTCCTGTTTGGCGGCGTCTAAGTCAGCTACTTTGAAGGCGATGTGGGGATTACGTCCCCATTTTTCGTTTGCGTTTTCCGTGGGGACAGTGGGTGCAACTATCAGGTGAATTTGATAGTCACCGACTTGATACCATGCACCAGGGTAGTTTAGGGAACGATCTATTTTGGATAATCCCAATACTTTGCCATAAAAATGTTCCGAGCGTTCTAAGTCAGTTACAAGAATCGCTGTATGGAGACTTTGGGTAATCTGCATTGTCGGTAAGATGCGATCGCGTTTATTTAGATTTTGGCGTAGTTTGAACTCTTTCGGAAGGTGAGGGTGGCAGGAAGCATTAATAACCAACGTCTAATGACAAAGGACAAAGGACAAATACCATTACAAACTTAAAGGCAGTTGAACTGTAAACGTTGTCCAGCCCTGAGAACTGGTAACTTCAATCGTGCCTTGGAGATATTCTACTAACTTCTTAACCAATGTTAAACCTAATCCTGTGCCGCTTTGTTGCCAGCGATCGCTTTCAGGAATCCGGTAAAACGGCTCAAAAATTCGAGATTGTTCTTTTTTTGGAATTATCACCCCAGAATTGCTAATTGTGATTTGAAAATAAGGAACTTGAAAATTATGTAGTACACCAGATTTAGCATTCTCATCTATTAAACTTTTTGTGATGTCAATTAGCTGAACCTTTAACACAATCTGTCCATCAGGCGGAGTATATTTACAAGCATTGTTGAGTAATTCTGAGACAATTTCAGTCAGGCTAGCCAAGTCTGAAACCAAAGGTGGTAAATCTGGAGAAACACTAACTTCAAAAGACTGTTGTCTAGCTTTAGCGCGTTCTTGAAAATACTCGGCAACGTGAGGCAGCCAGTTTTGGAGTTGAATTGATGTTAATTCCAATGGATAGACATCTGCATCAATCATTCGTAGATGCAGTAAATTGTCAACCAACTCCAGTTCTTGTTCGCATTGTTCGCGCACAATACCTAAGTAACGGGCTACAGATTCAGATGGGGGAAGTGTGTTTGAAGTTAAGATACCCTGGCGATCGAGAATATTTTCTAGCACAGAGATTGCCATTTTGATGTTTGACAAGGGTGTTCGCATTTCATGAGAAGTGGTTGCCAGAAAATCCTCTTTTAATTGGTTCAGGCGTTGAAGTTCTGCCACTCGAATTTCTAGTTGTTGGGCGCGTTCAGCTGCGAGATTGCGTTCTTCGGTTAACCGTCGTTGCGTGTCATCCCGGAAAACAAAAACGGCTCCTGTAATTACACCACTGTTATTTCTCAGGGGAGTGGCGCTATCAGCTATTGGTATAGTTGTCCCGTCTCTAGCAACTAGTAGAACACCACTACCCAAATATATAGTAGTTTCTTTTTGGAGGGCTGCAATAATTGGATTTTCTCTCGGCAACTGAGTTTGTTCATCAATGATTTTGATAACTTCAGTTAACGTCTTATCTTTAGCTTCATTCCATTGCCACCCTGTTAGAGCTTCAGCTACCTGATTGATATATTTAATATTTAATTCAGTATCGACTACAATTACTCCATCACCCATTCCCCGGAGTACAGAACTCAAAAATTGCTCGCGATCGTAGCGATTTAAGGCTGTTTGAATGGCAACATAAAGTTCTTGCTCTTTAATAGGTTTGAGAATATATCCAAAGGGGGATGTCAGCGTTGCTCGCTCAACAGTACTCTTATCAGAGTGCCCGGTGACGTAGATAATCGGAATTTGCAAATGATGCCAAATTTGCTCCGCTGCCTGGATGCCGTCCATTTCACCCCGTAACCTGATATCCATCAAAATCAAGTTTGGGCGAAATTCAGTTGCTTTAGCAATTGCCCCTTCAGCAGAATCGGCAATATCTAAAACAACATATCCTAAAGATTCTAAAGTTTCTTGTAAGTTGATAGCAAGTATATATTCATCTTCAACAACAAGGACTCGAACTGTCTTTTTTGTCTGTGCGTTTGATGAGATGTCAATTATGTTCATGTCCGGCTGTTTGTAAAAGTAATTTTGAATTCTGTACCCTGTTGAGAGTCAATTTCCAGTTTTCCTCTTAGCTGCTTGACTAAACCCTGGACAAGGGTTATGCCCAGCGTTTTAGTTTTCTTACTATCAAAGTTTTCAGGTAAGCCAACACCATTATCTCTAATAATGAGTGTCAAAGTAGATTCCGATTGTTGATAAAACTTAACCTCAATTTTGCCCCCAATATTACCAACAAAAGCGTATTTCAAAGCATTAGAAACCAGTTCGTTGATAATCAAGCCACAAGGAATAGCGGTTTCGATGTCAAGGCTAGCATTATCAACTTGAATATTTAATTGAATCTGGCTGGAACTGACATTATAGGAATCAAATAGATGAGTTGTTAAATCTGGAATGTATTGAGCGAAATCAATATCAGCGAGGTCTTCAGAACGGTATAGTTTTTCATGAACTAGGGCAATGGAAGCAATGCGGTTTTGGCTATCGCGCAAAATAGCTGTCACTACAGGATCTTGTGTTCGTCTGCATTGCATTTGCAGCAAACTGCTGACAATTCCTAAATTGTTCTTAACCCGATGATGAATTTCTTTCAGTAATACCTCTTTTTCTTTCAGAGAGGCTTTGATTTTTTCCTCCGCTTGCTTTTGCTCGGTGATATCTTGTTGGATAGCCACAAGGACGCTTCCATACTCAGGATGTTCAAAAACGGAAGCGGTAGCGCTACACCAGAATGGAGTGCCATCTTTTTTAATATTATGGACTTCATAGGTTGCTTCACCGTGTTCTAAAATAGCAGTTCTAATCGCCTGATTAACATCTTCAGGTGTATTATTTTCATCACCATAGTTGACAATTGATACATGCTGACCGATTAATTCACCAGGGTCATAACCAAACATCTGCTCGAATTTAGGATTGGCGTAGACAAACACGCCATCTGTAGCACGAACTAGGCAAATTCCCTCCGCCATATTGCGGGTGATGACTGCCTGCAACTCTAACATTTGTTCAGCGCGTTTGCGATCGCTGATTTCAACTACCACAATGCCCATGCTAATAGGTTCATCAGCTTCAGACTGAATTGGAAAATAGGAAGCTAGCCAAGTCCTGATTACACCTGGAAGTTTTGGGGTTTCTCCACTGATTTCTAAATCCAGAATCGGTTCGCCCGTTGTTAAGATATGTTGAAAGATTTGCTCCAGTTTTGATGCCAAATCAGGAACAATCTCCCAGGGTGTCTTGCCAATATGCTCTGCTGCGGGAATGCCATTAATTTCTGCTAATGCTTCATTAATCAATGAATAACGCAGTTCCCGATCCATAATCGTTATACCAACAGGTGCATTATTGATGAAGGTATCCAATAACTTTTGCTTGTGAGCTAGTTCTCGCTCTAGAATCTTGCGTTCTGTGATGTCAATTGCCACCCTACCCACTAGCTTTTGTGCAGACAATCCGAGAATCGGGAATTTGTATACCAAGAACTCACCAAGGGAACCGTCTGGTCGAGGAGCAACTTCAATTGCCTCAATTACCTGATTTGTCTCTATGACTGTGCGAATGTGATCGAAATGCTTCCGAGCAATTTCATCTGGGTAGAGGTCAGAAATAGATTGCCCAATCACCTGTTCGGGTAGTAATTTAAATGTCCGCAGGTATGTTTGATTTAAGTAAAGTACGCGCCCATCTGTATCAGTGATCCAAGCTAGCACTGGGCTGTTGTTCATAAATGCCTGGAATCGGGTTTCACTTTCTTGCAAAGCTGCTTCTGCTTGCTTGCGATCGCTAGTATCAATGATTATTCCTAACATACGTACAGGTTCGCCTGCTTCGTTGTAAACGCCACGTCCTTTCCCCGTGAGCCAGTGAACTCTGCCATCGGGAAAAATCACTCGATATTCACCTTGAAAATTAATATGTTGTGCCAGTGCATTTGATACAGCCTGTTCGATTCGGTCAACATCCTCTGGATGCACGCGATCGCGCCATAATTGATAGCTGGCTGCTGATATTTCTGGCTCTAAACCTAACAAACGATAATGGTTGTCGTTCCAGATAACTTCGCCTGTTTGAACATTCCAATCCCAAAGACCGATGTGATTAAATTCCAACGTTAGTCTCAGTTGTTCTTCACTTTTGGCTAAGGCGGCTTCGGCTTGTTTGTGTTCGCGTAGCGCGGCTTGTTGCTCGCTGATATCCCGATGAGTACCAGTCATTCGCAGAGGATTACCATCTGCATCTCGCATCACAACCTTACCGTAGTTGGCAATCCATTTGCATTCGCCTGACTTAGTTCGGAGTCGATAGTCAAATTTGTACGGTATCGAACTATCCTTGAGGTAATCTGTCAAGATTTTCTCCGCCCAAGGTAGATCGTCTGGATGAACTAATCGCTCCCAAGTACTTAAATTCTGTGGGAGTTCGTCAAAGCGGTATCCCAGCATTTCTAAATAGCGAGGGCTGTAATATGCCTCTCCAGTCAAAATATTCCAGTCCCACAAACCATCCCCAGAAGCCTCAAGGGCTAATTGTAGTCGTTCCTCGCTTTCTCGGAGAGCTATTTCTGCCCGTTGCTGCTCTTGTTCACCATACTTTCGGGCAGTAATATCCGTGATTCGTACTAGTTGCATCACGGTACCAGCGACTGTAATTTGTTTGGCTGCGATGCTTCCCCAAAAGGATTTGCCCTGCTTAGTCATGTATTCAACTTCTCGACTCCAAAACCCTTGCTGGTTAATTTCTTCCATAAAGGTGGCAATCTCATCGGAAGTAAAGGGTTGTTTTTGCAGAGTGTTACCTTTAATGTTAATTAATTCAGCTTTACTAGAGGCTGCAAATAGCTCCACTGCTCGATCGTTACAGTCAGCGATCAGTAATGTTTCGACATCTACCAAAAAAAGTGCATCAGCGGATTCGTTATAAACAGCTTCTAGCAGGTCATGACTACGGATGATTTCTAACTCGGTTTGTTTGCGTTCTGTAATATCTATAACCGCTCCCAATAGCTTAACTGGCTGTCCTTGAGCGTCATAAGCTATCTCTGCTTTCGACTCAACGTACCGCACCGAACCATCGGGTCGGATAATTCGATACTCAAGATTGAAAGGTGTTATTGGGGCGTAGGCGTTGCCCTTTGTAGAGATCATCTTGTCGAGTTGGGCCTTGACCAAAGCGCGATCGCTTGGGTGAATTATTTGGAGAAATTCTGTTTGGTCGGGTTCACCTTGAGTGGGATTTAGACCAGAGATGCGAAAGGTTTCCATTGACCAGGAGCGCTTTTTCGTTTCTAAATTCAATTCCCAACTGCCTACATGGGTGATTTGTTGAGTAGTAACTAGCAGTGCTTCACTTTGTTGGAGTTTTTCTTTAGCCTGTTTGAGTTCGGTAATATCTCGCCCTTCTGGAATCAACAAAACAACTTGACCTGTCTCGTCTAAAAGCGGACGGAGTGAAAAATCGATTGTTGCTACCCGATTATTTGCACCGAGAACATCAACTTCATAGCGGATAAACTCCCCTTGAGCTGCACGAGCGATCGCTTGTTTTAATTCTGCTTGAGTTTGCGGTGAAATTGTCCACCAGTGTACTTCCCAAAAAGGGCGATTGATAACATCTTCTAGTTTTAGTCCGGCAAAACTTAGCGCCGTCTGGTTCGCCTCCAGTAAAATGCCAGCTGGTGTTAGCAGTCCTATGAATTGGAAAGTGTTATTAAAGATGGCGCAAAAACGGCGATCGCTTTGGTGTAATTTGGCAGTGCGTTCTTGTACCTTGGCTTCTAACTCGGCGTTAAGGGTTTGGAGATTGTGGTAGAGTTCGGCTTGTTGGATAGCGATCGCTAGTTGCACCGTCAGTTGCTTGAGCAATTCCACCTCAAATATCTGCCATTGGCGTGGGGCAGAACATTGATGTGCGATAAATAACCCCCAAAGTTCAACTGCTTGAGTCTCCTTGCTCTCTAACAAAATGGGGACAACTAAATTCGCTTTCACCTGAAACTGTTCCAAAAGTTGAATATGGCAATCACTTAAACCCGCTTCGTAGATGTTCCTTGCTGCCCAAATTTTTCCTTGGCGATATTCTCCCCCCTGATTTTCCTGAAAACAGGTATCTTCAATCTCCAGTCCGAAGATTGGTGTCCATTGGGGTAATACCGACTCCGCGACGATGTTACCCCGCATTTGGGGCGTAAATTGATACACCAATACCCGATCGGCGTCCAGTAACTGGCGGACTTCTTGAACACTCGTGGCAAGGATATCTTGAAGCTTCAACGATTGGCGAATATTAAGAGCGATCGCTCCTACTAACTTTTGTTGTTCCTGTTGTTGTTTTAGCTGCCGCATTAGCTGCATCTGCTCGATCGCCCCATGAACCGCTCGACGTAAATTATCAGAAGTCAATTTTCCTTTGACTAGATAATCTTGCGCCCCACTCTTGATCGCTTGGACTGCGATCGTTTCGTCTCCCTGTCCAGTTAGTATAATTACTGAAATTTGGCTGTTAGAAGTTTGCCTCTGTAGCTGAGTGAGAAATTCCAGCCCGTCTAAATCTGGTAATCGATAGTCCAACAAAATCACATCTGGTATTTTTGCTTGACAAGCTTGTAGGGCCTTATTTCCAGACTCAAATTCGTAAATATCATAAGTGTAGCGATCGTCCCGCTCTAAGAAGCGTCGATACAAAGCTCTATCTTCAGCAGAGTCTTCTACAAAAAATACAGTTGTCATGTATGTCGGCCTCCTAAGACAGCTGCGAGAGTGGGGAGATGGGGGAGCAGGGGAAGCAGGGGGAGATGAGGAGATCAACAAAACTCCTAACTCCTAACTCCTAACTCCTAACTCCCAATTCAATAAACCCTAAATCAGCAAATTCGCACTTTTTCTCGATCGCAGACTACTATTTTTAGTCGCATAAACGCATAATAGAATAGTGACTGATCTGTTCGTACCTTTACAATCTCTCAAACAAGGTGACTGGTTCAAGCTGATCTGCGGAGCCAGCTTCCAGCATTTGCCGGCAGTCAGAAGTTTAACGTTAGCCTATACTTTGGCGGGCGCTGACTGCATAGATGTTGCAGCTGATCCAGCAGTAATTGCAGCAGCGCAATCAGGGCTACAAGCAGCCAAATCTCTGGCTAAGGATGCCCAAAAGCGAGGCTTTGACTACAAAGGCAATTTACCCTTTTTGATGGTCAGCCTAAACGATGGAGAAGACCCCCATTTTCGCAAAGCAGAATTTAATCCTCATGAGTGTCCTACAGACTGCCCTAGACCCTGTGAACGGATTTGTCCGGCACAAGCGATCGTGTTTGACAGTATCAAAGAAGACTTTTCAGGAGTAGTATCCGAAAAGTGTTATGGCTGCGGTCGTTGCATCCCAATTTGCCCTTATGGTATAATTTATACAGCTTCATACGTGACAACGCCGGGAGCGATCGCGCCATTGGTAATGTCAACGGGAGTAGATGCCGTAGAAATCCATACACAAGTCGGGCGGTTAGCAGAATTTGAGCGATTATGGCAAGCAATTTCACCGTGGGCCGATACACTAAAGTTACTAGCCATCAGCTGTCCTGATGGTGAAGGGATGATTGACTACTTAAGAGCGCTCTACGATAGGATTGCCCCACTCAAGGGTGCTTTAATTTGGCAAACCGATGGTCGTCCGATGAGTGGTGATATTGGCGATGGCACCACAATAGCTGCGGTGAAATTAGGGCAAAAAGTTTTGGCAGCTAAGTTACCTGGATATGTGCAGTTAGCAGGCGGCACAAATAAGTATACCGTTGCTAAGTTAAAGGCAATGGGACTACTGAAAAGAGCAAGGGAGCAGGGGAGCAGGGGAGCAGGGGAGAGAGAAGAACTTTTTTCCTCTGCCCCTCTGCCCCTCTGCCCCTCCGCCCCTCTGCCCCTCTGCCCCTCCGCCTCCATCGCCGGGGTCGCCTACGGTAGCTACGCTCGCGTATTGCTGTCACCAATTCTCGAACAGTTAGAGAATAAGGAGGTAAGTAACACCAATATGAAGGCGACTGTTCGCCTAGAAGAAGATGAAGTATTGCTTTGGCAAGCTGTAGAACTTGCCCATTCTCTCGTTTCCCAGATCAAGTCACAGCAGGAGCGTTAATCGCTCGTTCGGAAAATTCCCAGAGCGGGTTCTCCTGCACGCAAATGTCCTCGCTATCTCTAAAAACGTCACCATAGAAAGCATGACGATTACAGACGATCTCCAAAAGTTATTAGACATTTTGCCCCAAGACCTGCAACAAGTACTAGAGAGTCATCCCAAACGAGATAGTTTAGTAGAAGTGGTCTTGGATTTGGGTCGTCGCCCAGAGGCTCGCTTTCCTAATCAAGCTGAGTATTTGAGCGAAGTACCCGTTACTCAAGAACAAATAGATGATTGCATTCAACGAGTCGGAATCTTTGGCGGAGATAATCGGGCAGGAATTGAGCAAACTTTGCATCGGATCAGCGCTATTCGCAACCGCACTGGTAAGATTATTGGCTTGACCTGTCGGGTTGGTCGGGCGGTATTCGGAACCATTGGCATGATCCGCGACTTGGTAGAAACTGGTAAATCGATTCTCATGCTGGGGCGTCCAGGCGTGGGCAAAACTACCGCCTTGCGGGAAATAGCCCGTGTTTTAGCGGACGATCTGCATAAGCGAGTGGTGATTATTGACACTTCCAACGAAATCGCTGGGGATGGTGATGTTGCTCACCCCGCCATTGGTCGCGCTCGGCGGATGCAAGTGGCTCATCCAAACGAACAGCATCAGGTGATGATTGAGGCAGTGGAAAACCACATGCCAGAAGTCATTGTCATTGATGAAATTGGCACGGAACTGGAAGCTTTAGCGGCTCGTACCATTGCGGAACGGGGCGTACAGTTGGTAGGTACTGCCCACGGGAATCAGATCGAAAACCTGATTAAAAACCCCACCCTGGCTGATTTAGTTGGGGGTATCCAAGCTGTTACCTTGGGAGACGATGAAGCCAGACGGCGAGGCTCTCAAAAGACTGTTTTGGAGCGGAAAGCCCCGCCTACCTTTGAGATTGCGGTAGAAATGTTAGAACGCCAACGCTGGACAGTACACGAAAGTGTTGCTGACACCGTAGATAATCTGCTGCGGGGGCGTCAGGCTACTCCACAAACGAGAACCGTTGATGACCACGGCAAAATTGCGGTTACAAGGCAGTTAGCTGTTGTTAACGGTCGTGGTGGACAGCTAGGAACAGTGGAGGATTCTTTCCCACCGGCGCGACCGTCTAATGGCTGGCGTTCATCTGGACAAATGGTTGCACTACCCCAATTGCCTGTAGAGCGGGTAACTGGGCGCAGTGAGTTTGACCGTTTGCTGGATGAATCCTTCAATTATTCTGAAAGCATTGATTTTGATGCTGCTACAAGAGTGCCAGGGCCGAATGGTGAAGATTTGCCATTGCACGTTTACCCTTATGGGGTTAGCCGTCACCAACTGGAACAGGTGATTAGCGTACTAACTTTGCCAGTGGTATTGACAAAAGATATAGATACTGCTGATGCAATTTTAGCACTGCGATCGCACGTCAAAAACCACGCCAAATTACGCCAGATGGCCAAAGCTCGTCATGTACCCATTCACATGATTAAGTCCAGCACCATTCCCCAAATTACCCGTGGTTTGCGGCGGTTGCTAAACATCGACGACCCAGAAATGGCCGATGATAGAGAACTACAATTGTTTTTGCACAATGGTAGCGATGATGAGATGGATGCCTTAGAAGAAGCCAGACTTGCCGTTGAGCAAATTGTGATTCCTAAAGGACAGCCAGTCGAGTTATTGCCGCGTTCTCCACAAGTCCGCAAAATGCAACATGAGTTGGTAGAACATTATCGCCTCAAGTCGCATAGTTTTGGCGAAGAACCAAATAGAAGATTACGGATTTATCCAGCGTAACTTTAATAACTCTACCGAAGAGTTTACTTACGATGTACACACAAGCCTTTGTCAAGGTAATTTACGGTTAATCTCATAGATAGCCCCTGAGATACCTCAACCTGTCCTATCTTTAGTAAGGAGAGGACAGGGTGAGGTTTTGGAGGACTTTTGGGTAATCGGATAACTTAATGTGTATAGCGTAACCTTTTAGGAGAAAAGTTTATGCATTTGAAAAGCGCTTTAACCATCAAAAATCGCCAAAATCATTATCTATACTCAAGCTAATAGTCCAATTTTCTCGTACTAATTCGCTGTTATCATCAACATCACGCAGCGTTTCGCAGACAAAGAATTCGTAGAGAGTGAGTAAGTCCTAATTCATTCAATCTTGCATTTTTTTAAACATCTGTTACATTACTTTACAGACAGTTATAACTGCTACAACACTTGAACCTTGGAGTTATTCTCATGTCAGGTTTTAAGAATCCTGCGTCTATTGTTTCAGAAGATCCTAATGCTGTGCGTTTTGGCTTCACTCCTCAGAGTGAAAATTGGAATGGTCGTCTTGCAATGATTGGTTTTGTCTCTGCGATTTTGATTGAAGCTTTTTCTGGTCAAGGGCTACTCCATTTCTGGGGTATCCTCTAAATTGGCGATCGTAGGGTAGAACTGCTGTACTACCCTACATAACTCTCTATATTCCACGCTAGTAACTCGTTTCTAACATCTGGCGGCTATTGCCATTGGTGCAAAATATCAGGATTTTTCCGGTTGAGCCAAAATATAAGTGAATAATTACTTTACATTGAATATGTATAGCTAAAACTCATGGAACTACCCCAACGCGTATCAGTCCGCTACAAAGACGCGTCCTTCAACACCAATGAAATCCGCTTGAGAACTTTTCGGCTTGGCTTGCAAATATGGGATGAACAAACCAAACCCAGAAAAACAGAGCTTTATCAGTTTATATCGTCTTGCTTGAAACAAGTTGACCGCCAAGATCGTTTTATGTTTTCTCTGTTGTTCATAGAATTAACAGACCTCATCCGCAACTCTTCTCTGGAAAGAGGAACGAAAGAGGTTCTGATTAAAACAGCTTTTAGAGAATTTGCTTGTGCGATAACAGATTTTGAAGACGTTGCCAAATAAGGTTAGTTATGGGGATGCTGGAATTACGTAGGCGTAGGCATCACCCTAAAGTCAGCTAACCTAATCGAGTAGGATATCTATAAAGTAAACAGAAACAGCTTTCCAGTCGGATTAGTTTTTTCGCTAAATGCGCGGATGGGTAGGTGTTGGAGAAGGGGAAACACAAAAATGCCTGAATTGCCCTATATGCAAGGATTTGATGGCTGTAGCATCTTGAAACCATCCGCGCACCTTATGTAGACTGACTTTCAGCTATTTACAGTTAGCACAATTGCCACTCCTTATGTTATGATTTTTGCATTCGCGCTATTGAACCTTGAAAACCAAATAACACAAGGCTTTTGGAAGCCAGCTATTGCAATTAACTAAAATCCCTATCAGGGATTGAAACCAGCTAAAGATTTTTTAGTTGCACTTTATAATCATTGCAATTAACTAAAATCCCTATCAGGGATTGAAACATGTACCATTGATCGCTGTCGCAGTGAAACGTTCATTGCAATTAACTAAAATCCCTATCAGGGATTGAAACGTAGAGGCTGAGATGAGAGCGATTCCCGCGTTTGGAATTGCAATTAACTAAAATCCCTATCAGGGATTGAAACAGATAAGCTGCAATCTGCCTACTAGCCCTTTGAACGATTGCAATTAACTAAAATCCCTATCAGGGATTGAAACAGAAATTGCGATCACTCTTATAAAAGAGTTTGAAATTGCAATTAACTAAAATCCCTATCAGGGATTGAAACCAGGAAGCTTACGCAAGCATTAAAACATTTTAATTATTGCAATTAACTAAAATCCCTATCAGGGATTGAAACTTTAGTAAAGGGAATGACCATAGAAAAAGAACGACATTGCAATTAACTAAAATCCCTATCAGGGATTGAAACCTTGCTATAATCGGATGATTTTACATCTAATCCTGTATTGCAATTAACTAAAATCCCTATCAGGGATTGAAACTAGTCGATTCAGGCAGAAAAGAGATTCTAAAAAATTGCAATTAACTAAAATCCCTATCAGGGATTGAAACAGCGATCGCTGCTTCCAATTCAGCGACTTTAGCATTGCAATTAACTAAAATCCCTATCAGGGATTGAAACTTGCAGTCGGTGATGGTTCTATAAGCGGTGGTAAAATTGCAATTAACTAAAATCCCTATCAGGGATTGAAACATTAAGAAGGTTGGGGTTTTAACCCCAACTAAGTTGAATTGCAATTAACTAAAATCCCTATCAGGGATTGAAACAGACGGTAGCCCGCTTTACAAATACGCTGACGATATTGCAATTAACTAAAATCCCTATCAGGGATTGAAACATCGGTGAGAGTGGGGTATATTTCGGCTTGTTTTAATTGCAATTAACTAAAATCCCTATCAGGGATTGAAACGGGATTTTTTTTACTTTGCTATTGACGTTTAAACTATTGCAATTAACTAAAATCCCTATCAGGGATTGAAACTATATTGGTGAATACAATGAATCGTGGAGGCATCCAATCCATTGCAATTAACTAAAATCCCTATCAGGGATTGAAACGTGAAGCTTCTCACATCAATTTATATAAAACAATGATTGCAATTAACTAAAATCCCTATCAGGGATTGAAACGCAATGCCGGAGTGAGGTTCCCTGAAGGAGGAATAAATTGCAATTAACTAAAATCCCTATCAGGGATTGAAACAATGCAGCAAACGCAGCAGATAATGGTACTGATGCAACTAATTGCAATTAACTAAAATCCCTATCAGGGATTGAAACGGTCGATGTGCCAGGGTAAGCTATTTGAACCATGAATTGCAATTAACTAAAATCCCTATCAGGGATTGAAACTCGTCTTGTTCCCTGATGCCATGCCTGCGAATCACATTGCAATTAACTAAAATCCCTATCAGGGATTGAAACATCTCCCCTTCAAAATCCAATCCGAAATTAAAATTGCAATTAACTAAAATCCCTATCAGGGATTGAAACACGCTATTTCCTGTGATTCCTGGAGTAAAGCAAAAATTGCAATCAACTAAAATTCCTACCTATTAGGGATTGAAACGCGTGTACAAAGGCAAAATCACTACTGGGTATTCAATCTCAATCAACTACAATCCCTATTAAGGATTGAAACCATTGAACCGGCAACACCCAAGTAGATGCTCTTGGAAATCGCAATCAATTAAAATCCCTATCAAGGATTAAAACGCATACTGAGAATTACCCTCTAAAAAATAGTATCAAAAAGTACAAATTTTACTTCAAAGGTCATTCCACATCCAGCTTGAGGGCTGTGATATTATAGGAGACTGCTGCATACATTTTAGAAAAACTAGAAACTGAATCGACCATGGCCCTCACGCAACTGCGGAAACAAGAAATAATCTCCAACTATCAAGTTCATGAAACTGACACTGGCTCGGCCGATGTCCAAGTCGCTATGCTAACTGAGCGCATTAACCGCCTCAGCGAACATCTCCAGGCAAATAAAAAAGACCATTCTTCTCGGCGGGGACTGTTGAAGCTAATCGGACAGCGTAAGCGTCTTCTAGCTTATATATCGCAAGAAAGCCGGGAAAAATATCTAGCTTTGATTGCTCGTCTCGGTATTCGTGGATAGGACTACCGCTTATGTCTGCTGAAGAATCTGAACGCAGTCGTTTGCCCTTTGAACCGAACAAAAAGCGCCAAAAACCCGCAAAAGCTCAAAGTAAACCAGCAGCACAGCCCCAAGAATCCGTCAAAAAGGCTGATAAAAAAGTGGTTTACACCAAACAAGAGATGGCAATTCCCCAAGTAGTCAGTCAACGAATGATCCGACGGGTAGCTGGGTTCTCTGGTGTACCAACAGCTTTGGGCATTAGTGCCTTGGTTGCTAGCTATCTGCTTGCTACCTACTCCGATATCCGACTACCTCCCATCGCCGTGTTATTGGTGAACATGGGATTATTTGGTTTGGGGGTTTTAGGGATAACTTATGGCGTTCTCTCTGCCTCTTGGGATGAAGAAAAAGTCGGAAGTTTGTTGGGTTTGGGTGAGTTCAACACCAATTTGGGACGAATGGTGGCAGCTTGGCGTGAAACTCGGCAAAAAAACTTATAATGAACGGCGCTCAGGTATTAAGTAACTGTGATATTGGGTAAATGAAAAAGTTAATGTTGAAGTTTAAATTTTATTACTTCAACATTGTAATTTAAATTACATTTCACTTTTTATACTCAATATATAGCTATTTAGCAGTAAAAATACTGACTGAGCGCTACATTTTATCTATTTATTTTGTAAACAAATTTTATTTTTAACTATTTGTAATTAGGCCAATAGGTAACAATAAAGTTAGCCTATTTACAGAAAATTTTACTCAATTAATTAATCAGGAACTTTCAGATGATTATAGTAATGAAAAGTGGTTCCCCAGAGGCGGAAATAAACCGTATTGATGAGGAACTAACCAGTTGGGGGCTAACTCCAGAAAAAATTGTAGGTCAACACAAAGTAGTTATTGGTCTAGTAGGTGAAACCGCCAGCTTAGATCCGCTACAAATTCAGGAACTTAGCCCCTGGATTGAACAGGTGTTGCGCGTAGAACAGCCTTACAAACGAGCTAGCCGTCAGTACCGCCACGGCGAAGCTTCAGATGTGGTGGTTAATACTCCTGATGGAGCGGTAGTATTTGGCGAACATCAGCCTTTGGTAGTTGTTGCTGGCCCCTGCTCCGTAGAAAATGAAGAAATGATTGTGGAGACGGCGCGGCGCGTCAAGGCTGCTGGAGCCTCATTTTTGCGCGGAGGTGCATACAAACCCCGGACTTCACCTTATGCCTTCCAAGGACACGGCGAGAGTGCTTTGGATTTATTGGCAAGAGCGCGGGAGGTCAGCGGACTAGGTATTATTACAGAAGTGATGGATGCTGTAGACCTGGATAAAATTGCCGAAGTTGCTGACGTGATTCAGGTGGGAGCAAGAAATATGCAGAATTTCTCCTTGCTCAAAAAAGTGGGAGCGCAGCCGAAACCGGTTCTGTTAAAGCGGGGAATGGCAGCTACTATTGAAGATTGGTTGATGGCAGCCGAGTATATTCTAGCATCTGGCAATCCTAATGTAATTTTGTGTGAAAGGGGAATACGCACCTTTGACCGTCAATATACGCGAAATACACTCGATTTATCGGTAGTGCCAGTGTTGCGAAAACTGACTCACCTGCCAATTATGATTGACCCCAGCCACGGCGTAGGTTGGTCTGAATTTGTGCCTTCAATGGCAATGGCTGCGATCGCAGCTGGCACAGATTCCCTGATGATAGAGGTTCACCCTAATCCTGCCAAAGCTTTATCCGACGGGCCCCAATCTCTGACACCAGATCGTTTTGATAACTTGATGCAAGAATTGGCAGTAATTGGTAAAGCGGTGGGACGCTGGCAGCAACCAGCAGTAGCTCTAGCTTAAAATTCAGTTGCAACTTATTGCTAGGCATAAATAAATTAAAGTTTGTAGTCATAACTTGAGTTTTGATAAATCTGAAGAAGCGATAAATCGCTCACTACAAACTAAGATTTTCTTATATGTTTAATTATGCCTAACTATTTATTATAAAAGTGAAATAAATCCCCTTTATAAATCTTGTAAAGGGGATTTTTAAACACTAACTAAAGCTATGAAAAAATAAATCTGCAATCAATATTGATGGACAATATTTTTTGCAATTGTAAGACTTCTTATCTATATACAGAGCGAGCAGGTATCCAGCGGCGACCACGATTTGTTTGCACCCAACGTCCAGGAATCACTATTCTCCTTCTCGCTTGAATAGGGGTACGAACCCTAACTCGCACTGGTCTTCTGATTATTCTAGCTGGAACCGATCGCCTAACTGGTCTTCTGATCTGAGCATCGGCTTGAAAAGGAATAAAGGTAACAGCAATTGGTAAAATCAGCGCTGCACTAGCAAGCATTCTTTTAATACTCATTCGCAAACTTCCCTTTTATGATATTGACATCAAAGAGATTAATAATTGCCCAAATATTAATCTCTTTGACAAATAAATACTAGGACTGAAAAGAGCTATTCACTAGTGAAAAAAGTAATTAGTTGAACCGTGACTAATGTCATGGATAAAAAATGTAAATATGACTCTGCTATTGAATAAAACTATTTTTACAAATTCGATTTTGATGTTTGTGCCAGTGCCTACCTGACGGCAATACGGTTACTGCAACTCAATTGCGCCACTTAAAAAAAATGTGAGTTCGATGCACAGGATTTTGACCTCACCCCCAGCCCCTCCCCACTTGCGGGGCTACGGTGTACACACAAGTCGAAAAAAGCTTGATTTTCCATTCTTCTCTCGTTTATCTCGAACACAAGCTCTACATGGGAATGCTCCTCGTGGAGGCAGAGCCTCCAATCTGGCATTGAGTCAGAGACTCAATGAATGCATTCCCAGCCGGAGACTGGGAACGAGGAAAGTCTTATCAAGCTAGGTTTTTAGGACTTGTGTGTACACCGTAGCTCCTCGCAGGAGAGGGAGGCTGGGTGGGTGAGGTCTGTCGAATTCACGTTAAAAAAAAGGACGGGCACAATACCCATCCCAGAAAATTCCCTTTTACTTAATTGACTAGCAAAACTTTTATTGCACTTGGGTTTGGGTGGGGAAAGCACCAGGTTGCACAGCTATGTTAAGATTTTGCCCATTGCGACGTAATTCCATACGTAAATCGCTTCCGACTTGACTATTTTCTACTGCCCTTTGGACACTGCTGGCATCTGTGACTGCTTGACCTCCAAGGGTTTGGATCACATCACCAGCACGTATCCCTGCTTTAGCAGCTGGTGAATTTGGTATAACTTTTACAACTAATACACCTTTATCTTCATTCACACTCAAACCGCTATTGGGATCTGAGTTGATATTTTGTTTTAGCTGAGGTGTTAACCCTACCATCTGAATTCCCAAGTAAGGATGTTCTACTTTACCTGTAGCTATTAGTTGACTGGAAATGCGTTGTGCTGTGTTGATAGGAATAGCAAAGCCTAATCCTTGTGCCCCTTGAATAATGGCTGTATTCATGGCAATTACCTGGCCACGCGAATTTAGTAGGGGGCCGCCAGAGTTGCCGGGATTAATTGCGGCGTCAGTTTGAATATACTCTACTCGCTTATCGGGAGCGCCGATTAGATTGCTACTGCGTCCGGTGGCACTGATGATTCCGGTAGTTACTGTATTATCTAACCCAAGGGGATTGCCGATCGCGATCGCCCATTCTCCGGGTTGTAGTTGATCTGAGTTACCCAAGGCTACTAACGGCAGATTATCTGCCTGAATCTTGACAACGGCAACATCGGTCAACTCATCTTTTCCTAACACTTTACCTTTAAAGCTGCGCCCATCCTTGAGTGTTACTGTTACGGTATCAGCACCATCAACTACGTGGGCATTGGTAAGAATACGACCATCAGCACTAATAATAAAACCTGAACCAGTACCCTTTTCTACGCGATTCTGTTGTTCTGGCATTTGAGAGCCAAAAAAGCGTTGGAAAAGTGGATCGTTAAATTCATCTGGTAACTGGGTTTTTACGGTTCGGGAAGAGTCAATTCGCACTACAGCAGGCCCTACCTTTTGCACCACCTGGATAACAAAGTTAGGATCTGTGCCTGCTGGTAATGGAGGAGCAGCATTTACTCGACTTACTGCCAAATTAGATGCATTTTCAGACACCTGCTGAGAGTGTCCAGCCATATAGCCGCCTGCCAATGTCATACCTGATCCCAGCAGCACCAGCGATAGAGAGGCGGCAGCCTTTCTCCAGGGTTTATGATATTTGGCATCAGCAGTGTTATGTGAAATGCTATTTGATGGGTGTTCTCTGTCGCGAGATTCGTTTTGCATTGCTGTCTGGAAAGATATTTAGATGTATTACTAATGTAGATATTATTTGTGACAGTTTTGTTGCGGAGGTATTGCGTTGTTGTGAAAGCTTTGGTATTTTATTGAACCGTATTGGAATATAGTCATTCGTAGAGACGCAAATCGCTGCCTACTCTTTACCAAACTCAGTGCTGAGTAAATTAATAATTACTCAGTAATTTATGTACTTGGGTTTGAGCAAGGCATCTTGTGGGCGGTCTTTCAACTCAGAACTCAGCACGGGCTAAACGCCCCGCTACCGCTAACAGCACTCTTCATCATGCCTGAAGGAATAAAAATGGCACAGGGGAAAATCTTACTTAAACCTGGCACTTTATGGACAAGTGTTAAAGAACGAACTGAATATGCTTTGCAATGCGGGGCGCTACTCTCGATTCCGACAGAATTTGAATTTGTTGAACAGGATGGCGTGCGCTTTTTGGTGCGTATTTTGTCTAACCTGAATCGCAAAAAAGCAGCTAAGAAAAAACAGGAAAAACAATCTGCTACTTCTGGTGAAAAGTTTAATCCTTTTTTGCCCTACGAAGAGGATTTATTTGTGGCGGATATCTCCGATACCCATGTATGTATTTTAAATAAATTCAATGTTGTAGATTATCATCTGCTAATCATCACCCGTGGTTTCGAGGAACAAGAAAGCTTACTCACCCTGGAAGATTTTACGGCTATGTGGGCCTGTTTAGCTGATTTCGATGGTTTAGCATTTTACAACAGTAGCAAAACCGCAGGTGCTAGTCAGCGACACAAGCACTTACAATTAGTGCCACTACCACTTGCACCTTCAGGGTTGCAAATACCGATTGAACCTTTGCTAATATCAGCACAATTTCAAAACTCGAATGCAACTTTAGCAAAACTTCCCTTTGTACATGCTTTCGCACCATTAAATTCTAATTGGGTGCGATCGCCATTGGCAGGGG
Organism: Nostoc sp. PCC 9305; assembly: GCF_963920915.1. Taxonomy (NCBI): domain Bacteria; kingdom Bacillati; phylum Cyanobacteriota; class Cyanophyceae; order Nostocales; family Nostocaceae; genus Nostoc; species Nostoc sp. PCC 9305. The sequence continues at coordinate 3,609 of NZ_CAWUDN010000059.1, read as the reverse complement.
CCCAAGCAACACTGGAAATTTATCACACTTTGCGTCACGCTGTGGGTTTAGATGACAAGCAATCTGGTGCTTACAATCTGCTAGCGACACGAGAATGGATGTTGATCGTACCGCGATCGCAAGAGCATTTCCAATCTATCTCTGTGAATTCATTAGGATTCGCTGGTGCCCTACTGGTACGAAACGCAGCAGAAATGGAGATTCTCAAAACCCAAGGGCCAATAACTATCCTCAAAAATGTTGCTGTATCCTAATTAAGTTAGTGCGATATACAGCAGTTTTCAAGTAGATGAATTACAAAGTGCAGGACTTAAAATCAGACATAAAAAGTTTTACACCCTTCCTCTGCCCCCTGCCCCCTGCTCCCTGCTCCCTGCTCCCTGCCTCCTACCCCAATTTAATCATTCTCAAGTGTTAGTGTTTCCCAATCTAAATCTGATGCTATTTGAGCAAGTTTATCTAAATCAGTCAGGTTATCTAAATAGGGTAAGCAGCCTAAAACTGGCGTGTTAGTGAGTGATTGAATCAATTGAAATGGTGTCCAGTCGGCTATTTCTGCATCCGTTCGGGGTTGTACGCAGTTCAGAACAATGCCTTTGAGATTGATGCGCGATTGTCTAGCTAATGCTACATTTGCCACTGCTTGAGCGATCGCACCCAATCTCACTGGTACTACCAATACTGTTGGTAAACGCCATTCCCCCGCCAAATCAGCTACCGTTAATTCCTCGGTTATTGGCGAACCTAACCCTCCCAAGGCTTCTACAAGCACAAAATCACGCTGCGATCGCAACTTAGACAAAGCTTGCCACACAAGTGCTAAATCTACTTGGCGATTTTCCCGTGCTGCTGCGATTGGAGGAGCCAGAGGTGCTTGAAAGTATAAAGGTGTAATTTCTTCAGCAGATTGTTCTAGCGCAAATAGCTTTTGATACCACTCGCGATCGCCAATTCCTGATTGAATCGGTTTCATGATTCCCCAGCGACGCTGCGGGTAATATTTTTGCCAATAAGCTGCTAACGCTGTTGTTAAAACAGTTTTACCAGCTTCCGTATCAGTTCCAGTAATCAGTAGTGTGTTTAACATTAATTCCTTTGGCCAGAAAATGGTTGGGTTTCATCAGGTGGCGGCAAAGTTGGCGCTTCAGTAATCGTCGGAATTGGTAAGGGTGTCTCTGTGGGAAGTGGCAAAGGTGTTTCTGTGGGAAGTGGCAAAGGTGTTTCTGTGGGAAATGGCAAGGGTGTCTCTGTGGGAATTGGCAAAGGTGTTTCTGTCGGTGTTGGTTTGACTGGTTTTTCTAATGCAACATTGAGATTGTAATTGCTTTCGGCAACTCCTGGAAGCAGAGTTAACTCAATAGTATATCTACCAGTAACCAACAATGTGCCTTGATAAAATGTGACTTGTTGGGCAGTACTCTCAATTGGTTGTCCATTGGGACTTAAGACTGTTAATAGAATGCTGCTTCCTGGATCAATAAACGTGTTTAATTTAGTACCTTCTCGCCCAAAAAAGCTGTACTGGATAATTTGATTTGCTTTGAGAGTACCTTCAACCGCGATCGGGTTAGATGTTGTAAGCTTGAGGCGCTTAGTAGATATAACAGGTTGGTTAGTAGGTGTGGGTGTTGGTGTGGGTGTGGGTGTTGGTGTTGGTGTTGGCGTCGGTGTGAATGTAGTACCACCAGAAATTACTGGTGAAGGGAAATTTTGTGGAAGCGTCTCATCTGGTGTTTTTGACTGACTGCGGATAGAACTGACTAGTGCCCAAGAACCAAATCCTGCTACGATCGTGACAGCAATGGCAATTGCGGCGATCGCTAACGGATTATCCAAAACTGAGTTAGTGGAACTTGGTGGAATCACAGGAGCGGGTTTCTTGGGCGGAGTTGCTGGTGTTACTAAGTCAGGACGGCGACTAACTGCCATTGTCTGCAAGTTAGACACATTTACATTCGGAAGATTGACTTCGTGTAAAGGTTGTAGAGCTTGAGATACACTAGCAGCACTTTGATAGCGATCGCTCGGTATATGATTCAACATTCGATTCAACACTACAGCAAATCGCGGGTTCACTTTTACCCACCGTTGCCAATTCCAAGTTAGTTGGTTTTGATCGAATAGATCCTTGGGTTCTTTACCAGTCAGCAAAACAATCGCGCTTACCGCTAATGCATACAAATCACTACTAGGATAAGCTCCCCCTGTTTGCATTTGTTCGCTAGGAGAGTAGCCTAATTTTCCTACGGTGGTTTTTGGTATGGGACTATCTGGCGATTGTAAACGCGTTGCCAGTTCCTTCACCACCCCAAAGTCAATTAACACAGGTTTAGCGTCACTATCTCGCAAAATAATGTTTTCTGGCGAGATATCCCTGTGAATAATTCCTCTATTGTGAATATGCTCTAAAACAGGCAACAACAACTCTATCAGCTGCAATACTTCAGCCTCTGTGAAAGTTTTACCCACAGCTTGACGTTCAGCCAGCAGAGTGCGGTACGTCTGACCTGCAATATAGTCCTCCACCAAAAATAAGCGTTGGTCTTGCTCAAATCTTTCCCGGAATTTCGGCACTTGTGGGTGTTCGATTTGATATAAAATGGCAGCCTCTCGGTGAAAAAGCTCTTGTGCCCTCTCCCAATCCAAAGCCGACCCTGCTGTTGAATTCAATTCCTTGATCGCGCAAAGTTCGTTAAAGCGCCTCTGGTCTTCTGCCAGATAGGTTCTACCAAATCCTCCTTGTCCGAGAATTTGAATTATGCGGTAACGGTTTTGCAAGACAGTGCCAACTGTAATCGGTGGTTGCATGATCGGTTGATTGAGTGTAGTAGCAACTGAGGAGGAAGTCACCCACAAAGATTAAGTCCAGGAGGCGACGGACAGTTACCTGCGGCAATATTCTACTATACTCAACAAGTACACTCCACCAGAGCAAGGTTTTTCATACTCTATAACTTCAGAGTCCCAAATTTTCTATTCAATTTTTCTTCCTAGAAAAACCAGAGATTTTGAAATATGCAAAATTAACTTGAGAATCCAGGTTATACAAATCATTCTTCTGTTTTTCAATCAATCCTTTGGAAAATTGAAGAAGAATGCAGAATTCTGAATTCCAAATCAAGATCGAGAATGATTCCTTTAGCATTAAAAATCTTGATTTGGTCAATTTTTCTGCTATTTGGCTATTTCCCAAATTTCTTCGAGCGGCAAGCGCCCCAAACATCCCAAATTATCATTCGTTTGAATCGCAGGGCAGAGGCAGTTATCGCTGCACACAATTAGAGCGATCGCAACCACCCAAAGATTAGAGCAAACTCAACAGTACTAATTTTATCTCGGCAGCAATACGGATGCTAACTAATTCAGAGGCAATTGGTAGCTTACACTTGACAGGATGCTCAGGTTCTAACATTTACAATGTTATTGATATTAGACCTCTTGCAAAAGTCCCTAACACCCCACCCCCAACCCCTCCCCACAAGCGGCTACGGTGTACACACATCTTTGTATAAAACCAAAATCGTTGAAGATCCCCCTAAATCCCCCGATAAATTGGGGGACTTTGACTCTGGTTCCCCCTTTTTTAAGGCTAGGGGGGATCTAAACGCT
>NZ_CAWUDN010000058.1:0-50160 GCF_963920915.1 Nostoc sp. PCC 9305 | reverse complement strand
TAAAAATATTTATCTTTTAATCTAGTGTACCTCATAATAGACGCAAGTGCTGTAACCATGTTAGATACAACTCATTAAGAAGAAACTTAGGTGTTCCAAATCCAGTATTCTTCTTAGAAATTTCTGATTTATTAGATACTCATTGGTCTACAGTTAATCAAATAACAAAACGTTCTAATTTTTCAAAAAGTAAGCCTACTCATACTCCTCATCCACAACGTGAGCGTTCTATTTCACCTATTCTCGATTTCTACTTAATTCCTGTTGAAAGAGCTAAAAATAGGATAGCCGGGCGATATATATTACATACAGACATTTCTCGATTTTATCAATCTATTTACACTAATGGAAGATTCGATAGTAGCAATTTTAGCTTTAAATGCACGTAAGCAAGGACAGATTAAAGAAAGTTTAGATACAAGTACATGGGAACAATTTTTAAATGAAGATGAACTTTATGGCGAGCAATGGCTCCTTTGTTATGAAGCTAATCTACAAGGGCATTTATTTAAAGGAGTCGATTACGTATCAAAAGATCCTTGGTTTTCTCTGCTAAAGGATAATGGTGTTACTTTTTATGCAAGTAAGACTCCCTTAGTTATTCCGCCAAGCTCTACTAGTGGCCCCTCTGGTAAATTCTGAACTTTGGCAATTTAACTTGTTAACACTAGTATTTGGCGAGAAACTCTTTTGCGATCGCACCAGTCTCCTGCTGACCAAAACTATTGGTAAACTAAAGGCAACGCCAGTTCTGCTGAGTAATTTATTCTATGTTCGCTGAAACCTCCTCACGCTACGTTACCCGTAACCCTGAAATATTGAGTGGAGAGCCAATTATTATTGGTACTCGGACATCTGTTCGTGCAATTGTCGGTTTGTGGCGATTGGGGATTATGCCAGAAGAAATCTTGAACCATTTGCCACATCTGATGCTGGCACAAGTGTTTGATGCCTTGAGTTTTTATCTCGATCATCAAGCAGAGATTAATGAATACATTGAGCGAAACCGAGTACCCGATGAATTAGTACATCCGTCTGTAAAAGCTGTATTGGGGACATCGTGACGGTTTTTGCTGCACTTTACAGTGATGAGGATATGTCAGCTTTGGTTGCTAGACTGTTGCGATCGCGCGGTCTAGATATCACAACTGTTTCGGAACAAGCAACACTCGGAAAAACTGACCGCGAACAACTTGAATTTGCAACTTCTGTGAGTAGATGTATCCTGACACATAACCGTGTCGATTTTGAACGGTTGCATCTCCAGTATATAGAGGAGAATAAAGAACATTTTGGGATTATCGTTGTGCCTCAGAAAAACGCTTATGAAGTCGCACAACGGATTGGGATTCTGGTAAGCACACTAACGGCTGATGAAATTAGGAATCAGTTGTTGTATGGATAAATCCTTCCAAATTAAAAATATTAAGGTGGTCAGTAAATGACACTAACCACCATGCGTGAAACTTTATCTCACTATTCCTGAATGACCGGGGATATCTGCCAAAGGTTCAAATCTACCGCCTAAGTATTTGGCGAGAAATTCTTCTGCGATCGCAAAAAAGTGCAACCGATTTTCTGGTCTAGCAAAACCATGTCCTTCATCTGTGTAAAGTACATATTGCACTGGCAAACCAGCCTGTTGCATTGCGTTGACAATTTGATCGCTTTCTGATTGTTTCACTCGTGGATCGTTTGCACCTTGACCGATAAGTAAAGGTTTTTGAATCCGGTCAGCAAAGAATAAAGGCGATCGCGATTTCAGAAATTCCTCTTCTGTCTCCAAGTTACCGACACGATGAGAAAGCATTGCCTTCAATGGTTCCCAATAAGGCGGTATAGTTTCTATCAGAGTAATCAGGCTACTCGGCCCGACAATATCCACACCAGCCGCAAATACTTCTGGTGTAAAAGTTAATCCTACTAGAGTGGCGTAACCTCCATAAGAACCGCCCATAATCGCAATCTTTTGCGGATCGGAAATGCCTTGTTCCACCAGCCAGTTAACACTGTCAATCAAGTCATCGTGCATTTTACCAGCCCATTCCCGATTCCCAGCATTCAAAAATGCTTTACCGTAGCCAGTGGAACCGCGAAAGTTCACTTGCAGAACGGCATAACCCCGGTTAGCTAGCCATTGCGCTGTGGGAGAGAAACCCCAAACATCCCGCGCCCAAGGGCCGCCATGAACCAGCAGTACTGTTGGGAGATTCTGCGTAGGTATTCCTACAGGGGTTGTCAGGTAACTGTGAATAGTTAAACCATCCCGCGCTTCATAGGAAATCGGTTGCATTGAAGCTAACTGCAACGCTTCGAGTTTGGGTTGGTTGCTAAAAAGGAAAGTGCTAGTTTTGGACTCTCGGTTGTAGGCATAGTAATAAACTGGCCCATCGTCAGTTCTATAAGCTACTAGCCAGGTTTTATCTTCCAAGTCGCGGCTAATTATAGAGAATTCTCCAGGACGCACCTTAGCGATTTCCTCAAAATCTGCGGCGATACTTTCGTCAATTACCTGCCATTCCTGTTTATCTTTGTAGAAAGAAACTGCTTGGATAACTCGTGTTACAGGCTGAATGACTATCCCCATAACATCATACTGCTCATCTTGGGCGATCGCTGTTTCTTCACGGGTATCTAAGTCAACAGCTAGCAGACGTTGGGCGTTAGCATCATGACTGCCTTCAATATAAAGTGTTTTGCCATCAGCCGAGAAGCTAACAGAATTCCCTTGTTCTTCTAGTCCCCAGTGACGGAGAACATCCCACTCTTTATCCGTGGTTTCCCGTAATAACAAATCGTAACCACCATCAGGAGTACTAGCTATTGCTGCACGTACTTGGAAATCAGCATCAGCTGTCCAACTGATAATATTACCGGGGTTGTCAGTGTCAAAATCTACTGCACCATTTGTCAGGTTGATTCGGTAAACGTCGAACTTTTGCGGATTATTTAAGTTCAAAGCTACCAGCACTTGATCTGGAAATTTTGGTTCCAGTTCCACTAGTTCTGCTTTCACACCCTGGAATGGCGTTAAGTCACGCACAATCTTGGAGTGAATATTAACCAAGTGGAGATGAAAGTTCTCGTCACCATCCGAGTCTTGCATATAAATTAACTGGTCGGCGTTATAAGTCCAGAAGAAAATGCGGATACCGCGCTTTTTATCGACAGTTAGTATCTGGTCGTCTTCTTGTCCTATAGTTCGCAACCATACCTGCAAGACATTTTTCTCATCAGGGGCGATATATGCCAAGTACTTGCCATCAGGCGAGAGTTGTGGGCTGGTTTTTTCGGGATTCCCAAACAGGATTTCGCGCGGAATCAACGGTGGTAGCGAGGGCGCTTGAGCAGATGACATATTTTTATCCTCTACTTGACTACCCTATTGTCACTTGGTGGTGAAAATGACAATTCATCCTATTGGGTGAACCTCATTGGAGAATAGTAAATGAGTCTTTGATATTCGTGAATGAGTCTTTGATACTCGGCGACGAGTCTTTGATACTCGTGAACGAGTCTTTTATACTCATTGACGGCAATTGTCGCAATGTCCGCAACGCAGGTTAGCGGCTTCTTTGTCAAAACCAAAGGCATTTAACAAAAACTGCCAACGACACTGCTTAGTTGTTAGGTATTGCTGCATCTGTTTAGCAGCGTGTAATTGTGTTGGTGGCTGATTTCCCGCTTTTTGCCCAATGGTGTAATGGAAAGGATCGAGCCAGTTTAGCTGACCGTTGCTATGGAGTAAAGCTAGCGCCGTTGCACCTTCGGGAAATTGTCGAGTTACTGCACTCACTTCTCCCTGTTTTGGTAATTTTTTCACAAGTTGCTGCGCTATTTGTTGTTGCGATCGCATTTGTTCTTGAAAAAACTCCTGTCTTTGCTTATCCCCTGAATCTAACCACCCGGTAGGTTCACTCACCAACGTTAACGCTTCGGCGGGTTTCCCATCCCTTCCAGCGCGGCCAATTTCTTGCACATATTCAGATAGCAGATGTGGCGCGTGAAAATGTGCTACCCAGCGAACATCACTTTTATTTATCCCCATACCAAACGCACAGGTACACACAACAAAAGGGATTTTGCTACTTAACCAGCTTGCTTCTACTTCACGGCGTTCTGTTGCACCCAGTCCCGCATGATAGCTAGCTGTAGCGTAACCCATCTCTGCTAACCATTCAGCTAAATCTTCGCTATCTCTCCGAGTGCGAACATAAACTAATCCCGATTGTTGCGGTCTATTTTGAATAAACTTTAATAATTGTTGTTTCCTACCCCGTGGTGTCCAAGCGATGCGAACGCTGGGATGCAAGTTCGGACGGTAGGGATTCAAGCGGAAAATCTCTGGTTGCTGTAATTGTAAAACTGTTTGAATAATTTTTTGGGCTGAGGGGTCAGCAGTCGCAGTAAAAGCGGCGATGCTAATTTTTGTTCCTGGTGGTTTTGATTTGAGCAATGCCGGACGCACCGCCCCTAATCTGCGATAAGCTGGGCGAAAAGTATCACCCCACTGCACTAAACAATGAGCTTCATCTAAAATCAAGCCATTAATTTGCAATTGCGGGTGACATAATCTTTCCCACACTGGCGCACTGAGCAAAGTTTCGGGCGATAAATAAAGTAATCTTAGCTGTTGACGTTCTAAAGCTTGCAGAGTTGCACGGCGTTGAGATGAAGATAATTCACTATGCAAAAGTGCTGCTTTTTGGTGGCTTTCTCGTAGTTCCTGAACTTGGTTTTCCATCAACGCCACCAAAGGCGAAACTACCAAGGTTAATCCTGTTTGTAGCAGTGCGGGAAGTTGAAAACAAATTGACTTTCCGCCACCTGTGGGCATAATAATCAGCGCATCTTTTTGTGATAATAAACTGCTGACAATTTCTCCCTGTGGTGGACGAAAATCTTCATAACCCCAGATTTGTTGAAAAGCTGCTCGAACTTCTTGCCAAGATTTTGTTGTAGGCTGATTCATAATCAATGATAAATGCACCCATATCCTTGAATGCTGAATATAGCCTCTGTTATCCAGTTAATGGTTCAGTAATTTCATCATTTGACACTATAAACCACTGACCCCAAGAATGAATTATAATTTTTCAACCTATTAAATAAAAGATGTAGCGAGATGAATGAAGAATTAAAACATCGATTTTACATCAACACCGATAAATCTAAATTAGATATTCAAATGATTCATGATTTTTTACAAACTTCCTATTGGGCTGAAAACATCTCATTAGCTACTGTGCAAAAGTCAATACAAAATTCTTTATGTTTTGGACTTTATGAAGATAATCAACAAGTTGGCTTTGCAAGAGTCATCACTGATTATGCAACTTCTGCGTTGTTAAAAGATGTTTTTATTCTGGAGCCTTATCGAGGACAGGGTTTAGGAAAATGGTTTGTAGAATATATTTTGGAATATCCAGAATTGGAAGATGTTCAAAGATGGATGTTAGGCACAAAAGACGCTCATGGACTTTATCGACGTTATGGATTTAAAAATTTGACAGAGCCAGAGAAAATCATGATGCGTTTAAATCCCAATGCTAACCAAGCTTGAGCAAAGCGGGGGGAAATAAGTGCGTAGGCGTAGCCCGTCGTAGACATCGCTAATAATTATTAATCTACGAACAAAGATTCTAAATCTCGATAACCACTGGCAACACGATTAATACTAATTCTGTCTTCTATCGGATAATAAAATATAATGTAATCATCCACAATAAAACCGCGCAGATTTGGTACAAGCCTTCCATAACTTTTTCTCATATTGGGGAAACTCTCTACTAGTTTACATTTGGAGCGAATGTCATCAAAAAGCTTACTAGCTGCTTTTGGGCTACTCCGAGCAATATATTCACAAATTTCATCTAAATCTTGAATTGCTGCATCTGAAAATGAATAATTACTCATTCAGCAGACTCCTCAGCAATTAGACGAATTTTTTCTTGTAATTTGGCGAATACAACTTCGCCGTCAGTTACTTGCCCCTTAGCAATTTGTTCAGTTCCTACAGCAATTTTTTGCCGTAATTCTTCAAGTCGCTGCTCTCTTTCTTGTAATAGTTTAAAGGCTTCATTGATAACATCATCTGCATTAGTAAATCTACCACTTGCAAGCTGTGCCTGAATAAATTGCTCTAGTTCTGGTTTAATTTGGATGTACATATTTTCTAGCTCTATATAATAGATATTCTTATCTAGATTTTAACAGCATTGCTTTCTCGATTGGTAACTAACCATCCCACAAATGCCGTAAGCGTTTAGGCGTAATAGCCTTTCCTTACGACGACTACCGATGTGGTAAACCGCAATTGTATTTTGTAATTGCTACCCATAACCATCGATATTTACCTTCCTCGTACCAAGGTGTTTCGTCAAGGTGGTTGTTAGGCACAAAAGATGCTCATGGACTTTATCGCTGTTATGGGTTTAAAAATTTGACATAACCAGAGAAAATTATGATGCGTTTAAATCCCAATGCTAATCGAGTTTGAGTAAAGCGGGAGCAAGCCAGTGCGTAGGCGTAGCCCGTCGTAGACATCGCTAACCCACATTGACAGTTAGATTACAATCTTAGGTATAGTTTCTCTGACTGGAGTTGTTCATCGGGTGATTCAATCCGATTCAATGACAAAGCATACCAGACAAGTATTACTTAGTGCGCTCAAGGTAGTTGTCTTATGCCTGACACTGTTCCTACTATGCACAAGCAATAGTTGGGCGCAAATCACTACTGACAGCAAAATTGCTCCCCTGATTGAGAAGCTGATAGATAACGATGCCCACATCAGAAGCCTTGCAGCAGATGCATTAGTTAATATCGGTTCGGCAGCAGTGCCGTCTCTGATTGAAGCTTTGAAAAATCAGGATATTAATCTTCGCTGGCACGCCGCTTCGGTTTTAGGAGATTTGGGTGCAGAAGCAGCACCAGCAGTTTCAGCCTTAAGTGCGGCATTGCAAGATGAAGATGGACAAGTCCGCCTGTACGCCACCTTAGCTTTAGGAAATATTGGTACAGCAGCCAAAGCAGCAGTTCCATCGTTAATGGCAGCATTACAAGACAAGGAGCAATTCGTTCGCATTTATGTTCCTTCTGCACTCAGAAAAATTGGTGTAGAAGCGAAAGTAGCTGTCCCAGTATTAACTGCTGCCTTAAAAGATAAGAACCCCACTGTACGTTACAATTCTGCTTACGCTCTGGGTGCAATGGGTACAGAAGCAGTATCTTCTGTCCCGAATTTAATTGCCCTGTTGAATGATAGCCAGTTTTACGTGCGTTTAGGTGCTATCAAAGGTTTAGGAGGAATAGCGGCAGGCTTTCAGGACAAGGCAAATGCTTTACCTACCTCCAAGTTGCAGAAAGTCATCTCAGACTTTGAAGAAGTATTGGCAACTATACAAAAATACAAAGATAAATTCACAGAGACAGACATTAGGCTGATACGTCGCCCTCTCAATGCCCTGAAAGCAGAAAAAGAAACTCGCCTCTTTGATAGAGTTCTGGAATCGCTATTTGAGCATAAATTACTCTTGGGAATTGCCGCTTACCTTATCTTATTGCCTTCTATTTGGTTAATTCTCTTGCGGATAGCCCCTTTATGGTTGTTGAAAATTAACAACGCCCTCAAACCTTACACAGATTTTTCTCTCCCATTTATCAGCGTTAATGTACCTCTGCGATATGTGCTATTTGTTGGCTGGTTTCATTACCATCCCAGAGTATTAGATGCGTGGGTAGCTAAATATATCAAAGCAGCCCGCGAACAATTCCCTAAAAAGGATACAGTTAGCAGTCGCGCCTGTTACATCCCCATTCCCGTTGTTCTGGATGGTACAACAGTTCCCCAACTGATGAATGAGAATCTGCGCTCAACTTTCGAGAAACAACGTAGCTGTCTAGTAATCGGTGGGGAAGGGGGTGTAGGTAAAACCAGTTTAGCGTGTCGAATCGCTGGATGGGCAATGGCTGAGGATGAAGACCAACAACTCTGCAAACATTTGATGTTACCTGTGCTTTTAGAAGAAGAATTTCGGGTAACTGAAGGTAAGTCGCCGCTTTTAGAAGCCATTAGAGGACAGTTGCAAGCTTTAATTGATGAACCAGAGCCGATTTGTCAAGAATTACTATTACGTTTGTTAAGAAAGAAACGCATTCTAGTGATTGTAGACCGTTTCTCAGAAATGAATGCCACTACACGAGAAGCAATTGAGCCGGAGTCGCCAGAGTTTCCGGTGAATGCGTTGGTGATTACTTCTCGAATTGAGGAAAAACTGGGGCGGGTTAATAAGACGATAATTAAACCCTTGCGGATTGAGGCGAATAAACTATCGTCCTTTATGGAAGCTTATCTCATGCAGCGAGGTAAACGCGATCGCTTTACTGACCAGGAATTTTTTGACGCTTGTAACCGTCTTTCTCTCATGGTGGGTCAAAATAATATCACTGTCTTGCTGGCTAAACTTTATGCTGAACAGTTAATCGCCAGTAAAGATGTTACATCTAATATTTCTGCGTTGCCAGAGAATATTCCCAATTTGATGCTGGGTTATATCAATGAACTCAATCGTGATGTTACAGACAATCAATTTGATGACCGCACTGTTCATCAAATTGCCAAAACCATCGCCTGGGAATGCTTGCAGCAAAGTTATCAACCAGGAACCGCCAAGCGTGCAGATGCCATTGCTGCATTAGCAAATTTGGGTATTGATGACCCCGAAGCACACCTCAATTATCTGGAAAAGCGCCTCCACCTGATTCAAACTATCGGTTCTGCCAAAGACAGAATCCGTTTCTGTCTTGACCCTTTAGCTGAGTATCTTGCAGGTTGGTATTTAATCGAATTGTATGGCAATAACGATGGGAAATGGCGATCGCATTTTTTCAAAAAGGCAGACGATTTAGTTAAAACAGGCGCACCAGATGCCATCAAAGGCTTGTTGTTAGCAGTGCGAGATTGCTACTTATCTGAGGTTCAAGGTAGCAAAGAAACGGATTTTGTACCCCAAAAGTCGGGTAAACTGGCTGGGTTTACACCTTCAGTCAACACAGCAGCTAATACTGTGCAAACACGAATACCATAAACGGTATTTTCCAACTTATTTAAATTTCTCCGCATTCCCTTCTATTGCAGACTTTCGATGATTATAATCACTCGATCGACGCTCACTGCTGTTTGCTAAGAGCGCCGATGAGCGTGCTATTCGATAGACTATAACTAAATGAAAATTAGTGATTGTTCTGATTTTGAGAATGGAAAGGACAACCACCTGCCGTTAATTTCTGAAGAAAGACATTATTATCAAAATAATGTTCTAAAGACTCAATCTTCAAATCATCAGTGACGCGAGCAATACTAACTCCGACGATTTCGATTGTTTCACCTGTGGGTGCATAGTCTTTATAGGAACCATTAAATGTTCCCCAATGTCGCCACTTAAAGGTAACATTAGGCGGCCCCGAAAGAATTTCTGTTAATTCCCAAAGAAAGCCATTAGGAAAGGCTGTATGAAAAACTTGAAATGAAGATTCAAAGGTTTCTGTTTCAGAACTGTATTGCTCAGTTTCACCCAAAAACAGGTTATAAGTCCCTTCGGTTGCAACATCCTGAGCAGTGAATTGTTGTCCCCCATTGGTACTCATTTTGAACTTATCAGTAACAATCGAAAGCCACTGTTGAGGATTAGATTTATTAGAAGCTTCCATCTCAAAATTTCGGACTAAGTTTTGAGCGATCGCTTCTAAAGAACCTTCTGGATGCTGAAATTTACTCTCTTGATGAAGAAATTCATTGGTATATGAATAATCCGGGCGTTTTCCTTCTCGCCACTGTACTTCTTCATCATGAGCAATGACTATATCTCTATCTTGTACCCAGAGTGGCAATTCTGTTGTCTTTTCGCTACTCATACAAGCTGACTGATTATAAACATCGTTTCTCAGAATAAAGTTTTATCCATACAAGTCAATCGAAAAATTTAAAAAAGTAAACAATATTCATAATCCACCCAATAAACTTGACCTGTTGTACAAATCCGAATATGAGCAAACACGGATGCTTCTTGAGCTAGAAACTTATCCTGTCAGATTTAGGTTTGTTCACCCGCTAGTTACACAGAATTAAATTCTGAATTCTGGCTCCTGACCCCTGAATTCTGTTTTGTTAAATCAAATCCAATTGCATTACATTCCCTTCAGAGAAACCGAGGCTGGAGTAAACTGGTTTACCCAATGGCGAGGCGTTAAGAACCACCCGCGTGCAAGCGATCGCTTTTAAATATTCAATTGCTCTATTAGTTAAGGATTTGGCAATTCCTTGTCTGCGGTAAGATTGTTCGACATAAACGCCCCAAATATATCCAAACTTACGATATTCATCTTTTAAAACATTCGGGTATAAACCTGCAAACAGTTGACAGCTTACAGAACCCACAACTGTCTTATCAATCTCTGCAATAAAAGCCTTATAAAACAAATCTCGACGCGCTTCTTCTATAAATTTGAGGGTAATATTCTCCCACTCCAGAATAATATTACTCTCATCAACACCAATATCTAGCCACATTTGGTAAAAGTGTTTTGCAATCAGTAAGTCTTCTTTGATTGTGCCTTCTCTAATAATGAGATGTTTTTCTGTCAGCATAATTTCTAACAAATTTTTGGAACTCACAAATAACTCCTCCCCAAAGTTGGAGAGGAGTTTGTTAGCATCAGCTAAAAACTGGCAGTTTCACAGATTCCGATCTCAGACTTTCTGTGCAGTTACTTCCTCTGGCTTTTCTTGAGTTTGCAAAGATGCATACAACCTATTCAACGCATTTACATAAGCTTGCGCGGATGCCACGATGATATCTGTGTTCGCTGCATGACCAGAAAATACTTTAGATTCATAACGTAAACGTATCGTCACTTCGCCAAGGGCATCAATACCGCCTGTTACTGACTGCACAGAAAACTCAATCAACTGGTTGGGTACATTCACTACACGGTTGATGGCTTTGTAAACTGCATCCACTGGCCCAGTACCGATCGCAGCATCGGTTAATTCTTCACCTTCTGGGGTACGCAGGGTAACTGTAGCAGTAGGACGGGCGTTGCTACCGCAGGAAACTTGCACCAACTCTACCCGGAATAAATCGGGTGCTTGTTGGATTTCATCGTTAACGATCGCTTCCAAATCCCAATCAGAAATATCTTTCTTTTTATCTGCGACTTCTTTGAATCTGACGAAGGCTTTATTTAACTCGGTATCCGACAGTTCAAAGCCCAATTCTTTCAACCGAGTCCGGAAAGCATTTCTGCCTGAATGTTTGCCCAAAACTATTTGATTGTCTGTTAAGCCAATCAATTGGGCATCCATAATTTCGTAAGTTAACTTATTCTTTAATACACCATCTTGGTGAATTCCAGACTCATGGGCAAAAGCATTCGCCCCTACAATCGCTTTATTTGGTTGTACCAACATTCCCGTCAAATTAGAAACTAAGCGTGAGGTTTTGTAAATTTGTCGGGTGTCGATATTTGTCAGGGATTCTTGAGAATCTTCTGGTCTGCCGAGATAAGGGTTAAAATATTGCCGCCGCACGTGCAGCGCCATTACTAATTCTTCTAGTGAGGCATTGCCGGCGCGTTCACCAATACCATTGATGGTACATTCTAGTTGCCGTGCGCCATTTTTTACGGCTTCTAAGAAGTTAGCAACTGCCAAGCCTAAATCATTATGACCGTGAACGGAAATAATCGCTTGGTCGATGTTGGGGACATTTTCGATAATGCCCTTAATCATGGCTCCAAATTCGCTAGGAGTTGTGTAACCTACAGTATCGGGAATATTAACTGTTGTTGCACCAGCTGCGATCGTTCGCTCTAATACTTGGTACAGAAATTCTGGATCGGTACGAGCCGCATCCATCGGCGAAAATTCTATATCTGTCATGAAGGACTTGGCATAAGCTACCATTTCTTCAGCGATCGCTAGCACTTCTGCTCGTGACTTTCGCAATTGATACTCTAAATGAATATCAGAAGTCGAAATGAATGTGTGAATTCTGGCATTAACTGCTGGTTTTAATGCTTCGGCTGCCGCTTCAATATCTGCTTTAATCGCTCTTGCCAAACTACAAATTACCGGGCCATTTTCTGTCCCGACAATTTGAGCAATTTTCTTGACTGCTTCAAAATCTCCGGGACTAGCAAAGGCAAAGCCTGCTTCAATTACATCTACACCTAGACGCGCTAATTGCTTGGCAATAACTAGCTTTTCGTCTATATTCAAAGTCGCTCCCGGACACTGCTCTCCATCTCGCAATGTTGTATCAAAAATGATGATTCGATCTGTTTTGTTTGTCATTTGCCGTTTGGTGTTTAGTGTTTACTTGTGGCTTAATATATCTTCAACCCTAGTTTTTCTTTTACTCTTATTTTTGTAAATAATTGTTAAAGCTACTAACCTTCAGTTTTTTCTATTTGATCTCTGATATCATTTAAATCTATATATCTATCAGTAGCATTGCGTAGTTCTCTAGCAATCATTCCTTCCGTTGATACTACCGTAATATGTGTATTTTTTGAGCGTAATAGTTCGATTGCTCTTTCAAAATCTCCATCACCACTGAATAATACTACTCGGTCATACTGGTCTACTGTATTAAACATATCTACAACAATTTCAATATCTAAATTCGCTTTTTGCGAGTAACGACCAGACGTATCATCATAATATTCTTTAAGAATCTTAGTTCGTACTGTATATCCTAAACTAATTAGAGCATCTCTGAAACCTCGCTGGTCTTGTGGATCTTTTAAGCCAGTGTACCAGAAGGCATTAATTAATGTTGTTTCTGATTGCTCATGTTTGAAGTATTCTAAGACTCGCCGCGGGTCAAAAAACCAGCCATTTTTTTGTTGAGCATAGAACATATTGTTTCCATCTACAAATATAGACAGACGATTCATTGGAGAACCCATAAAAATTTACACCTAATAATATATATGAATTTAGATGGAACAATAGATTATAGCAATTTTCAAATGCCTTGTTTGCTAATATCTATAACGTAGTTCTTTATCTATAGCTTTTATCCTACCTCTTTCAAGACATAAAAACGCCTGTAATATTGAAGTTGAGATCCTGGGTGTTAACCTGATTCACCTCCAGCACTGCAAGAGCTACTCGGCGATCAAAATCTACCCATAAAATTGACCCAGTAACAGCATTCATCGCTGCATAACACTAAAGTTTACTCCTAAAGAGGTATAACATAGGCTTAAGGTAAGATATAAATTAATGCCTATCTTTCGGTAAAGCTGTCAGTATCAGAACACGCTTTCTGGAGATTACCAACATTGCACCAGAGACAGAAGACAGCCTTGGGACTGCTTCTGGTATAGCACCCAGTTAGTAACGTAGTTGTTGGTTAGGTAAGGGTAAAATCTTGCCACAACCAAATTCACAGGTAGAGTATATCTGGCTCCGATCTATGAGACAATCACTACTTGTAACTCATTCAACAGAAAAAGAATAAATTAAGTAGTGGTTGAGTAAGAATTTATTGGGGGCTGGCTCTGCCAATAAAAGTTTGTTGATGAATAGAAGATACTTTACAAATGTATAAGATTATCATTTAAGTCTTATTTCAATGTGCTTACACTAAAACGCGGTCTGAATAAATAAAAGTGTTGGACTAAAATCAATCAGTAACACGATATGGCAGAAGAACCTACGTCTACCTTAACTAAAAACTATGTCTCTACTGCCAATAGACTGTCAAGTAAACCAACAAAAGTGACTTCAACAGCATCTGCTCGCCACTCCCGGTGGATGGTTCGCTTAGGTCATCTACTGGCAGGTACTTGGGCAATTGGGGGCGCACTATTGAGCGCTTCTGGTGGGGAATTGGTTCAATTGATGGAAAATCAGGTGCTTTCTGGTTTTTTTCAACTGCGCGGGCCGATGGTGCCTCCAGAAGACATTGTAATTTTAGCAATAGACGATCAGTCAATATCGGTTCCCGAACAGTACTATAAAACTGATCCGAAACAGTATGCCTACTTAGAAACACTGAAATCTTATCCTTTTAAACGGGCTGCATACTCGCAGGTAATTGCAAAATTAATCGAGGCAGGTGCCCGTGCTGTAGCGTTAGATGTAGTTTTTGATACAGCAAGCAGCTATGGAGTTGCAGACGATCGCCAATTTCAGACAGTATTACAAAAATATGGCAATAAAGTTACCTTAGCAGCCGTCTACGAAAATTCCCAGACGCATCAAGGCTCTTTTACGCAACTAACAGACCCACAACAAATGTTTCGTACAGGGTCAGTATCCATTGGCTCAGTTAATTTTCCTTTAGAAGTAGATGGAAAAGTTCATCGATTAGCGAGTGAGTTTCCCAAGTTCTTAGGTGAAGATAATTTATTTACTAAAAAGCGACTCTCTTTTGATGAAGCAGCACTGAAGGCAGCACAAGTAAATTATCCCCGACCAAAGGGCGATCGCATTTATTTTTGGGGGCCTGCGGGTACATTTGAGCAAAAACCTTTTTGGCACGTACTCGACCCGGAAAACTGGAACACCTATTTGCAGCAGGGAAAGGTGTTCAAAGACAAGATCGTGCTGATTGGTGCAACAGATAAGTTACACAATGATTATTATCCAGTTGCTGGTAGTAATAGCACTGAACCGATGTCGGGCGTGGAAATTCACGCCAATGCGATCGCAACTTTGATGACAGGAAAAGCGATCGCACCAGGAATTAAGAGTCCACCATTGCAGGGTTTGTTTGTGCTAATGCTAGTGGGCAGTACAGCCTTGATGATTAGCAGACGCAAGCGTAGCATCCATAGATTTTTCTATAGCCTCGGCCTGTCTGGCGCTTGGGGAGTAATTAGCTATGGGTTATTTATCTATGGTCAGTTAATTTTCCCTACTAGTATACCAATGATCGCGATCGCCATGACCGGAATTTGCTATTTGGCAACCTCAGTCATCAGAGAAAGCATCAGAAAACGCCAATTGGTAGACATTTTTCAGAAGTATAAAACTTCCCCTGTTGTCCAAGAGATTATCAGCCAACAAGATGACTTCCAACACCTAATTCAGCAACGAGATTTAGCCTTATCTGGGAAAGTTTTGGCGAGACGCTACAAAATTGTCAAAGTGCTCGGTTCTGGTGGATTTAGTGAAACCTACATTGCCGAAGATACCCAACGTCCTGGTAATCCGCGATGCGTTGTCAAACAATTAAAACCAGCCAACACTAAACCAGAAGGATTGCAACTTGCCAGACGTTTATTTCACTCAGAAGCACAAACATTAGAAAAATTGGGAAGACACGCTCAAATTCCTCAACTTTTGGCTTATTTTGAAGAAGATGAAGAATTTTATTTAGTCCAAGAACAGATAATTGGTCATCCTTTAAATGAAGAACTTCCAGCAGGTAGAGCAATTGAAGAAATTGCCGCGATCAAAATTGTCAGAGACTTATTGCAAACATTAACATTTGTCCATGAAAATCACGTGATTCATCGGGATATTAAACCCAGTAATATCATCCGGCGACACTCAGACGGAAAACTAGTGTTGATCGACTTTGGAGCCGTCAAGGAAGTCGGCATCAAGCAACTCGATCGTCAAGAGTCAACCCCTTTCACCATTGGTATTGGTACTCAGGGTTACGCACCAAGCGAACAATGTTTTGGGCGTCCACACTATAGTAGTGATATCTATGCAGTTGGCATGGTTGGGATTAAAGCCTTGACTGGTGTAGCACCCCGTGAGCTAGATAGAAATGCTGATGGGGAAATCAAATGGAGCGATCGCACTCAGGTAAGTCACTCCTTAGCTAAGATTCTCAGTAAAATGGTACTGGATGACTTCAAAGAGCGATATCAGTCTGCATCAGAAGCTCTTAAGGATCTTGAAGCTCTGAAAGCTATTAAAGCTCTTGACGATTTGGTAAATTCCCAACACAGAGACTATATTCCACAAGATGACTTATTAATGAATACTTTAGATGAATTAGGCGCTCCCACAAAATCTTACTCAGAACCATCCTCAGAAAATCCTTGAGAAGGAATGTAGGGACAATATTTAGATATCAAAGGAACAGCGATCGCGCAATTCTTACTAAGCTATATTACATTGTGTTGACAAACAACGTATCTTGTCTATTTGTAAGAGGTGAAGTTTGCGATCGCACTTAGCCAGCAGCGATATAAGTGATGCATTGTTTGCGTATAATTACAGAGAATTAAGAAAAATTTGCATATCCTGTGCATCTTGTGTCATCCCTAATTGCTTAAAACCATTAATAGCCTTAGTTGACCATTCCTGAGCCTTCTCTACGCTTCCCCACTTTTTCTCCCAACGGGCAAAAGAACGTTGATAGCGAGCTAAACGCCGCTTGTTGTGAGTCATTTCAGCAACAGTGAATCCTTGAATTAATAGCTTTTGAGCTTCTTCGCGATCGCCTTGTTCAATGGCAATATCAGCAAGCCAATTGCTAGCAGAATTGATCACCCGATGCCAACTAATGTTTTCTGCACTTCTCATCACCTCTTGAAATAGCTGCTTTGCTAAAAGATATTCACCTTCTAAATAAAAGATTTCAGCCTGATGGTAAAGAACGGGAATAAAATAGCGGATATGCTGTCGCTCTTCAAGATTTGCCTCGATCACCAATTTTTCTTCTATCGTCAGCCAGTGGCGTGCATCTTGATAATCCTTTTGTCTAATTTTTAGCCTAGCCATACTTTCGGCTAAGTCAGCCTGAACGCACAAATCCGCATGGTCACGCAAAATCCATGTCCGCTGCAAAATTTCGTCTGCTTCTTTCAGACTTACAGAAGAACACTCTCGAATTAGTAACCAGCTTTTGCGGACGATAATTTTTACAAAAGAAGACCATTCCCCACGGCGTTCTGATTGTTCAATGAGCCATTGCAGCCAATCTAGGCGATCGTCCCAGTAGGCGTAGACATTTGCATAATGGATCAAGAGCATCCATAAATCTCTAACTGCTTCGTAGCGGTCTTGGTCTTTACACCAATAAAGTACTGTGCGCAGATTTGCTTCTTCTGGCTCTAACTTATTGTAGTGTATCCACTTTTCCCAATCTTCACCGGCATAACTGTGGGCAAAATCCAAATACCATTTAACCCACCTATTACGTGCTTCCTTCTCAAAATCTGGGTAAGCAGCTAATTCTGCTAAAGCGTACTCACGAGTCAGAGAAAGCATTTCAAACCGCTTAGTCTCTGGGTTTAGATTCACCAAGGAAAGTTGCTGCAAACGTGCCAAGCCATTATTTACAGCATCAGGAGCGGTTGTTAGTCCAGCAACCTCAGCCACAGCAGCAAGTATGGGAGAGTCAGGAAAAATCGCCAGTGACATCAGTAACTTGTGGGGCGACTGTCCCTTGATTCCTTGCACTGATTGCTCGAAGCAAAAACAAGCTACATCATCTGTAGCCGAGGTTAATCGATCCAATACTGAGTTTAAAGAGTAGCCACTAGATACTTGACCGATCGCATACACAATCGCGAGAGGGATTCCACCAGTGTTTTTGTAGAGGAGCTTTGATTCCTCATCGTTGAGGGCTATACCTTTTTCTTCAGCTTGTTGTCGAATCAGCTGCAAACCATCATCTAAGGGCAAGTTTCGTAGACGAATCGGTAGCAAGGCAATTTGCTCACGGGTAGTAATTACCACTTTGACGCAAATGGGCAGATTATATAAAAACTCAATAACCTCATCTCTGTCTTCTATAGTCTCCATATTATCCACAATCAACAGTGTTCTTTGTCTTGAGAGACTTTGGCGTACACGGTCAAATTGGTCATGGGCAGGAGATTGAATAATTGTAGGATCGTCTAAAGCATTGGCAATTTCCCGAAAGATATCGCGCAGGTTACGCTGTCCCTGTTGCCGCCGCAATATACTATTGTTGGGAATAAGTTCTTGTTGTTTGGCTGAAGTGAAAATAATCGCCTCAAATTTTGGTGCATCAGAAAAGTTTTCATTACTGGCTTTTAAACACAGGTAAGCAGCTGCTAACACCAACGCCGTTTTACCCACACCACCAATACCATGCACCGTGATGATATGAGCGCCATGATCCGGGGAAAGGCGTTTTAGTAGCTTATTCATATCCGGTTCCCGGCCAATAAATTGCGTGTAAGTTGGTGCTGGTAAATTGTGGGGAATAGAGCGGCTTTTGATCGTGGATACCACAGAATTTTTGCGATACCCATGTTTTTCTAAAACGTGGACAAGATTGCTGGACTTGACAGTGTTATTTGGTTCTCCTGTCAAAATTTCAATGTCCCGATAGATATTGCTTAATCCTGCTCTGACAACAGAATTTTCCTTGTGTAAATCTTGACCAATCTTTTTCAAGCTACACCCACAGAGTAACCCAAGTAACAGGTCTTTTCTGGTACTTTGTCTATAACGTTTTTGAAGCATAGACTCTAAGTCAGTCAGTAGTCGGTTTATCTCCCAGCCCTGCAAAATCTTGCTATTCCAACTTTTAGGTAAATTCCAAGGTTCTGACTGACCTGACATAAATATCACCTAATAAATTTGTCATCAATGTGGCATTAATAACAACATTTTAACGAACAGGAGTTTGATAAATCACTAACATTTTTTTAACAATGTTAATTCCTGCCTGAAATTTAATCAGTAAGCTAATTTATAAGTCTATTTTTTTCTCTAGTTGTTAGAGGCTAGAGGCTCTCGACATACTACCTTCTAAGCTCTAAAAGTAGACCCGGTTATTTTTTTCAGAAATTACTCAATAAAACTATGACAAAGAAAGCATCTAGTTTCCTAAATCTATTGCTTGGGCTAAAACAATCCCGGCGTTATTTCCCAGAAGAAAGACAAGTCTGTGTATTCAATAAGCGTCCCATATTATACCGAGACTTTTCGCCAAACTCTGCACAAGAATCAATTAATGAACTACAAGAACGACTGCAAGCTCAGGGTTTTCTCTCAACTATTAGTGGTAAATTTGACTTAGAAACAGAAGAGGCTGTACTAAAATTTCAGAAAGCCAATAATCTTCAGGTGGATGGAGTAGTCGGGCCACTAAGTTGGGCTTGCCTTTTCTACCCAAGGCTTTACCGCAATCAGAAAAGTATGTCGCCAAAATTACAGGATGCTATTAAGGAACTGCAAACTATCCTTAATGAAGAAGGATTTTTCAAAAAAGAACCTGATGGATATTTTAGTCGGGAAACTGAAAGAGGTGTTAAACGCTTTCAAAGAACTTATGGACTGAAAGATGATGGCGTAGTTGGGGCTGCAACTTGGGCTGTATTAATGGGAATGCGACAAAAAATAGATAACAAAAGCTTTCTCCAGTTAGTTTATTTTCTATCGCCCCAATCCTGGTTTTTTTGTGAGCAGCTTTTAATGATCTCTTTCATTCTACTGGGTATTTATTGTAGCCCCATACCAGTAGCAGATGAACTGAAATGGAATATAGCCTTAGCAACTGCCTATGGACTCACCTGTATAGTGCCTTTTCTCTTGGAGTGTTTACCGCTGAAGCCCTCGAAGCACTCAAGTTTACCGCTTTTAGAATATGCTCCTTATGTGTTAACTGGTATCTTTTGGAAACCAATTATCGGTTTTTTGGGGACATTGTTTAATTAACATTCAGTGAGTGAATAGATGATGAGCGATCGCTGTGCTTTTAAAAAATAGCGATCGCCTATCTGACCGATGCGATCGCACTTTTTGAGAAGTACGACACCAATATTGAGTGCAGAATAACATAGTTAATAAATTGGTGAGGAATGGAACAGTTGTTCGACTCAATTATCAACCTTCTTCCTCCCAATCCTCAATCTGTAACCCATTCACGCGATTGAATTCACTCCTATTATGGGTAACTAAGATTAAATTATGTGCCTGAGCAATTGATGCAATTTGTAAATCGTAAGGCCCAATAGGCGTACCTAAAGTTGCCAATTCAGCACGAATTCGACCAAAAATTGTGGCGGCTACATCATCGAAACTCAAAGAGACAAAATTATTGAGAAAAGCTAACTGTAAAGCTAAGGTGCGTTGAGGATTCTTGCTTCTTATCGCACCATAAAACAGTTCAGCCTTAACAATTGAACAAATAGCAATATCCTGTGGTGATAAAGACTCTAACCGTCGTCGCACTCCAGATATTGGACGATTTAGATAAACAATGCAAGCATTGGTATCTAATAAATACATCACTCTAATGACTCCCGCACTTCATAGTCACCTTGGGGATATCTCACCAGAGGATCATCTTGCAGACAACCAGCCGTCTGTTCAAAAAAACCAGGAGGCCACCCCAATTCTTCAGGTGTTTTTACCTGCACTGGTGCTTCAATGTTACCCTTTGCTGCAAACACCTTCAGAGCATCAACAATTACTTCCTCTGGCGAAGCATACTTACCACTTTCAATCTGAGTTTGGATGAATTGCTCTATCTCTGGATTTAAGAACACATTCATAGATTTATTTCCAAGGGTGCTTTTCCATAACTATTTTAGTCTGAGGTGAGATCGTAACTGAAAATCAGGCTGTTATTTATATGCTTTGGCTCAAAAGTGCGATCGCACATCGAAGACACCCTACTCTTACCTATCGCTGAAATAGAAAAACGACCATTCAAAAATTAAATCGCCTTCTTGTTTGCGTGAGCTAAAAATCAAACAAAGGCGGGTGCGGGGATTGAACCCGCTAATCCCCACAATGGTGGAGACGTAACCGATAATCCTAAATTCATCGGCCCCGAAAGGCAAGTTGCGAACAAGGATAACCCGCCATGAAGCATGAAGGATAAAGTGTTTCATCC
Organism: Nostoc sp. PCC 9305; assembly: GCF_963920915.1. Taxonomy (NCBI): domain Bacteria; kingdom Bacillati; phylum Cyanobacteriota; class Cyanophyceae; order Nostocales; family Nostocaceae; genus Nostoc; species Nostoc sp. PCC 9305. The sequence goes on along the minus strand of NZ_CAWUDN010000058.1, from coordinate 29,308 downwards.
TTTATCCTTCAGCAATATCTACACTTCACCCGTAGCCAGCATCTGGATAATCCGAGGCGTACCTGGGTCGAACCCTGCCAAATCCCAAGATAGCGAATCTTCAGGATCTACCAAAGTAATTTGGTAAGGTGTCAAGGTGACATACACCGCCTTGACGTTGGGATTTACCTTTTTGCGGTACTCCTTCAGCGCTTGACTTGGATGCTTATACCCAGCCCAGCTTTCCGAGTCAGTCCAAAAGCAGACTACATCAGCTTTGAACTTATTCTTAATCATCCAGTCATAAGCTACTGATGCATCCGTTCCACCGAAGTTTTGGTTGCTAGCTTTGCGAACCGCAGAACTAAAACTATCTTTGGCAGTGATACCTAATTCCCGGAATTCGGTAGCAAAACCACGAATCATGTAGTTTTTCTCTGCTTTTGCTGTCACCAATGCCATTGTGGTGGCAATTTCACAGCAAGTCAGTCCCATATCTGCAACCATGCTACCCATAGAACCAGAAACATCTACGGCGTGCATGAACGCTTTACCTGTGGGTTGCACAACATCAAAAGACAGTTCAACCGCCTTTTCTAAAATGTCCGCAATCCGAGGAACTGGGTTCCAAGTTTTCTTACTGCGTCCTAATGTCCCACCAGATTGATATGTTTTGAGTGCTTTCAAAACATCAATCGGATGGATGCGACCTTTACGCAGATGTTCCTTGTTGTTGAGAACTGCTTCCACTCGCAGTAAGTTGGCACTTTCATCGGCTCGCAACACACCGAGTTCAGTTAAAGAACCCAAGTTACGTAACATTGCACCTATTGGCATTTCCTGAAATAGCAACTGCCAAGCAAGCTTATCCATTTTGCCCACAGGTGCAGCCATTTCGTGGGTTAAGCGTCCTTGGGAAATAGCTTCATGGGTTTGGGCTGGATTCCGCTTCAGCCACTCATACCACCAAATCTGCGCCAACGCTTCTGAGGGGATATCTGCTGGCAATTCTTCCCAGCCTCTAACTACCCACTCAAATAGTTGACGGTGATTTTCTGTAGGCGGTTTGACATGAAACAACCGCAACGCATCCCGGTGGGAAAAGCCTTGACGCTGTTGATATTTCAACAGTTGATAAGCTAAACCCTTAACATCTTCCCTTGAGAGCCAACTTTTACCAGCTTCCCGCACTACTTTGCCAAATCCCCGCAGAGATTTGGTGTAGTTGAGCCATTCATAGAAGTGGCTACCAGTACGGACAACTTGCGGGAATATTTCACCAAACGCCTGTTTTGCTTCCGGTGCTTCACCCATTGATAGCAATACCAAAGCCAAGATAGGCGCACTGTTATTGATGGCGCGTCCATCGCTTGCATACAGAATTTCTTCTGCTACACGGCTGGGATTCTCAGCAACAGCTTGTCTGACAACTGTCACAAAATCTTCAGTTAATTCCTGTTTACCAGCGTAGTAAGTGCTTTTTGCTGTGCCAACTAAAAGACAACGGCGCAGCATTTTCCAAATACCAGCATCAAACATCCAACCGCCGGAACGTCCCTGAAGCATTTCTGCTTCTCGTCCGGGGATAGGTTGATTTTGGGGTGTAGTTGTTTTCTTTTTAGTGAAAAAATTGTAATTCATCACTTCATCTCCCGGCCCTTGCGGGCAAAAATGAAAGGTGGCAGAGCAGGAATCGAACCTGCGACATCCGGCTTAAGAGGCGATAACCCTAATTCGTCGGCCTTTTCAGGCAAGGTGTGAACAAGGATGTTTTTCGGCGCTCTACCAACTGAGCTATCTGCCACATGAAAATTTTAGATTTTAGATTTTGGATTTTAAATTTAATCCAAAATTAATTGGTGTGGTGGAGCGGGAATCGAACCCGCGACCTCCCGCTTGGCAGGCGATAACCCTCAATTCTTCGGCCTTTTCAGGCAAGGGTTGAATAAGGATGTTTAGGCGCTCTAACCACTGAGCTACCCACCACATGAAAATTAAAAATTCAGCACTCTATTTGCTGTAGCGAAGTAGGATTCTTACCTACACCTCCAGAAGTTTGATCGAGGGTGTTTTTGTTATATACGATAACCCTCGATACGTCGGCCCTTTCGAGCAAGGTGGGCGCTCTGCCATTTGAGCTATTCGCTACTGGTGAAAGCTAACTCCCTCATGAAAGTTGACTTGTATTATTAATGTAGTATATGTATTATTTGTTGTCAAGGAAATTTAGAATTATTGCTTTGGAAAGAAAAGTCTGAGGAGTACAAGCAAGACATTGCTCAGAATTTCGGGAGCAGATTATCCGAGATGTATGGCGCTTATTTTCTCTGGTAAAAACTTTTGCGCGTAGTTTACCGCCGTAGGCATCGCAGACCAATCTTATCTGAGCCGAAGGGTGATAAGCCTATAACACTTACTGAATAAAGATTTTGCTGGCAAATTTGCCGCAACTTTGCCAAAAGATACAAAAAAGTGACACAATTTTTGCCAAGATAGATAATATTATTTACTAAAATTCACTTGGCAAAAATCGGCATGAGTGAGAAACCCATAGAAGGTAACGGTAAGGCTTTTCTCGTTCTACTTTTGCCCATCTCGTTTTTGATTATTTTCCTAGTTGCCACTTGGAGAATTTTACTGGCGGTAATTGTGCTGGTAATTGCCTTCAAGCTTTGGCAGGAATATCAATGGCAACAGTGGACTGTGCGAGTTAACCCAATTTTTCATCAATTGGTTCGCGAAAATCAGGGCAGACTGACGCCAATGGACTTGGCAATCAGGGGCAATTTTCCTGGAACAACGGCAAAACGCTACTTGGATAGTAAAGCCTCGGAATTTGGTGCCAGTATAGTCAACTCTGAAGATGCAGGGCAGTCTTATTACTTTATAACTGCCAGCATTCTCGGCAATATTCTTGATAGTAGTGAGCCTGTTAAAGAACTTCCGGCTCAACCAGTTACTAAAACAGCGCGATCGCTATTAGCACCACCACCAATCCCACAGGAGGAGGAACCAGAAACCGAATCACTACCACAGACAACTCATGAAGAAGCTAAACGATCGCTGGAAAAACAGTTAATTTTTGGCTCTCTAATTCAATCTGAACTCGCCAAACGGCTAAATGTCTATTCCAGCACGGTTTATAAACGGCGAAACGATCCAGAGTTTCCTGAGTGGAGTCGCAGCAAAGACCCTGATAATATTGCCTGGTCATACTCGGAAAAAACTAAAGAGTTTTTCCCAGTGGAGGAAGAAGGGTAAAACAATTCGTAATTCGTAATTCGTAATTCGTAATTAGAATTTTGGAATTTTTGTTTGTAAACCCACAGCTTCGTTGATGGAATTTAATCCGCTTTGTTCTAGCTTGGAAAGTAAACCAGCTAGAATTCGGCGTACCATCATTGGCCCTTCGTAAATCCAGCCTGTATAAACCTGAATCAAGCTAGCACCAGCAGTAATTTTCTCCCAAGCATCTTCTGAGGAAAAAATACCACCAACCCCAATTATTGGGATTTGTCCTTGAGTTTGCTGCCAAATAAAACGAATTACCTCAGTGGAGCGATCGCGCAATGGTTCACCACTAATTCCGCCAGCTTCTTCCTGGGGTGATTTGCCTGTTTGGTCAATCACTTGGGTTTTCAGTCCATCACGGCTGATGGTGGTATTAGTGGCGATAATTCCTGCCAGTTGGTAGGTTTTAGCAAGAGTTATAATGTCAGCGATCGCTTCCCATTCTAAATCTGGGGCTATCTTGACAAAAATTGGTTTTTGTGTAGTATTTTCTTGTTGTAATAAATCTAAGATGGCACTGAGCATAGAAGCATCTTGGAGCGATCGTAACCCTGGTGTATTGGGAGAAGAGACATTAACAACAAAATAGTCTCCCAAATCCTTGAGTAAACGAAAACTATCGAGATAATCCTGTGCGGCTGCTTCTAGGGGAGTTATCTTAGATTTACCCAAATTTATCCCTATGGGTATCGATCGGGTTAACTCATACTTTCCTTGTGACAAACGTGCTGCCATTACTGCTGCACCACTGTTATTAAAGCCCATCCGATTGAGAGCAGCTTTATCCGACGGGAGGCGAAACAAACGAGGACGCGGATTTCCGGGCTGTGCGTGAAAAGTTACAGTTCCTAGTTCTGCAAAGCCAAAACCCAAGTTAGACCAAATGCCCGCAGCGACTCCATCCTTGTCGAAGCCAGCCGCTAACCCTACAGGATTTGAAAAGTTTAGCCCAAACAAATTTTGTTCTAAACGTGAATCATACAGGCATAAAGACTTCTGTAAGCGTTGGTTTACCCAACTAGAAGGCGTTTGCGATAGCCAATTAAAACTGCGAATCGTCTGCTGATGTAACCACTCCGGGTCTGTTTTTACCACATTGAACAAAAGCGGACTAATTGCAAATTTATAAATATCCATTAGCTTTTATAAAGAATAACTCAGAAATCAGAAGTCAGAATTCACTCTGAAATTATGTACGAGTAGGCTCAAAACCTTACCCAGAAGCAAAATCAGGATGATTACAGTTCAAGTAGAACAGGAAGTAACTCAGCAGGATCGGATGACTGTCATCCAAATGATTCGCCAGTTCAATCAAAATTTTTTTCCGTTGTCGCAGTGGCAACCCATAGCAGTTTTTGCACGAGATGAATCAGGCTTAATTGTTGGTGGAGTTCTGGGTGAAATCGGTTGCGATTGGCTTTATATCAGAGTTCTAGTTGTTCAAGAAGACTTACGCGGCAAAGGAATCGGAAGCAACATCCTGAAAATTGCTGAAAAAGAAGGTCAAAAGCAAAACTGTGTAGGGGTTCATCTTGAGACATTAGACTTTCAAGCTAAGGAATTTTATGAATCTCAAGGCTACACTGTATTTGCTTTTCAAGAAAATTACCCACTGGGCCATAAAAGATACTTCATGCAAAAGTTGTTTAATCTGAGTTAAACATTCAGAAGGTAGCGATTTTAAGTTGTATAGTTCAAATCGCTAGAAAGACGCAAAGATGCGGAATGCAATTTGAATGACGATTAGCTTAATGTCCTATTAACCTGTCCAGGTTCAACATTAAACACTTGTGGCAATATTACTCAGGGTGCTTTTCTGGGCATCTTATATATTACAAGTTATGTTAACCAATAAATCAGATGGGGCAGCCACAAAAACCTATAGCCGCCGAACAGCAGATCCTCTCTTTGGGGCGCGTCCTCCAGAGCCTTAGAGAAGAAGATGATGTTGACGTTCTGATTGAAACAACTATTTCTTATCTCAAGGAAGAGTTTGACTACAAACTGATTTGGATTGCTCTTTACGATCGCCTGAATCACATATTATTTGGAAAAGGGGGCATCACACCCGATCGCGACATGAGCTTTTTACGCCAAAGGGTTGTTCTCAGTCCTGGGGATTTATTAGAGCAAGTAGTAATTGAACAGCATCCTTTGGGCGTAGCTGATTTGCAAACTGAAATCCGTGCCGCCGAATGGCGAAAAGTTGCCGAAAAATTCCACATCCAAGGAACGATTATTTTACCGATTCGCTACAAAGACCGTTGCTTGGGCTTGGTATTACTGGGTTCAGAACGCTGGGGCTACCTACTGACAGGAGAAACAAAAGCACGTTTGATGATGGTTTTAGGTGAACTGGGGGCAGTGCTTTATCAAAATGAAATGCATAAGCACCAAAAGCAAACCAGGCGAACTGACGAGCCATTATTAGAATTGCTAGAAAATTTACGCACCCTCAGCAACCTGAATCAAAGACTTGAAGCAGCTGTGCAAGCAACTCATAAATTTGTCTCCCCCAGCCGGACAAATGTTTACTGGTTTGAGCGCGAAGGGCGCTACTTTTGGTGTCGAATGAGCAATCAGCTGGTCAAAATGGATCGCAATTCTAGCAGTCAGCAAGCAGCAGGAATGACTGTACAGGACTTGAGCGATTTTTATTATGCTTTGGCAGTTAACCAAATTGTCTCCATTGGTGATGCCCGCAGTTCTTTAAAAAGCCATTTTACGGCTAAATTGCTGCAACGTTTGAACGTGCGATCGCTCCTAGCAGCTCCGATTATTTGGCAAAAGAACTTAGTCGGTTTTCTGGCGGTGGAAAGCAATGAACCTCGCATCTGGACAGACACAGACAAAAATTTTGTCCAGGGTGTTGCTGGTTTAATCTCCCTAGTTACACCTACCGAAAGCATGGAAAGCACTATCAAACAGATTCAAGAGGATGCCCAACTCACTAGCCAAGTTGCTCAAGGTATCTATAGCGAACATGACCTCCAGACAACTTTACATAGTTGTGCTAAAAGGGTTTTAGCTCGATTAGGTGCTACCCGCTTTTTGCTGTTGCAGTATGACCCCGAACAGAAGAATTATCAATTTACTTACCAAAGTCAGCCCCAAAATCGTCGTCCGTTGGCATTTACCCTTCAAACCCTCAAAGAATTAGATGGGCAGCTTTTACAAAGTTCAACTCAAGCGGTAGAAATTGAGAACTTAGATGAAGATTTACGCTTTTTTAACTGGCGACCCTTGTTGTTAGAGAATAATGTGCGATCGCTACTTATTTGTAAATGCACTCATGAGCATATCCCAGCAGCACTTTTGCTGATTACTCATGACACCCATCGTTCTTGGACAACTATAGAAAAAGAATTACTGTGGGCTGTCAGTCAACAGATTGGTGTAATTGTTCGTCAGTGGCAATTACATAACCGCACTACCCAGCAGCAAAAAACTTCCCAGGCATTTGAGCAATGCTTACGCATCCTGACACAATCCCAAAACAGCGTTGAGGTCGAAAAAAAGCATTTAGAATCTACAGCCCTCGAACAAATAGCCTCAATTTTGGGTTGTCCTCTAGCGCTAATGCTATCCTGGGCACCTGGTGAAAGTCGGGCAGAAATTATTCCTGGAGTGATTGACAATAGCCAATTTGGGATTTTTTCTGATGCATCTATTTATATCCAGGCTGAAGCCTTAATTCAGTGGGCACTTGTTACGGAGAATTATCTGACTTTGAAGGTGGATAATTTACCTCCAGAAACCAGGAAATGGTTGAATGTTCCAGACAAAAGTCAAATTTTGGTAATGGCATTACGTACAACTGCTGATTATGAAACCACTGGTGTCGTGTTGCTTGTAGACTATCAAGAGCGTCGTTGGTCAGAACAAAACCTCAGTGCAACAGCAACTCTGATTTCTCAATTAGCCTGGTGGCGTCGTGAAAAGCAAATTACCCGACTTTTAGAATCCACAACCGAAGAATTACGACAACTCAACTGGTACAAACACCGTCGTCTAGAGGAAATTCAAAGAATAACGGCCCATTCCCTTAAACAAATACATGATTTGGGCATTCCTGCTAATGAACTGACTCAGATGCGCTACCAGCTATTGCTGCGGCAGTTAGACCATACAGCCACCTCTATGAGTGGAATGCTAAAACTCGAACACTGGCAGCTACATATTAGTTGGGAAACGATGCCCATAGCCAGTTTACTGAAGCGATCGCTCGAACGGATCGACAATTTACTTAAACAACAAAAGCTGTGGATTGGGGTACATGGCTTGGGACAATCAATTGACGAGCAAGAATCGCCCAAAAACTCTCCATTAGTTAGAGGCGTTCCTCCCTCCAGCGCTCAATCTGCAATGGCGATCGCTGGTGATATTGTCAAAATTGAATTAGTTATCCATGAATTATTGATTACTGCCTGTAACCGTTCTCAAACCGGTAGCAGAATTGATATTTGGTGTCGCCGTTTAGATGCGTCAAAACCCTTAGATATAAAATATTCTTCTTCTTCTTCAACTGGAGCGGCTGAACATCAGACATCCCTAGAATTATCGATCACATATAACGGTGCGATCGAACCCCAGTTACTCACAGAACTACATGATAATACACCCAAAGATGTGCTTGCTCCCTCCAACCTCGATCAACCACCAGGTTTACATCTAGCCATCTGCCAAAACCTCATGCAAGAGTTGGGAGGAGAATTAAATTTCTATCAATTACCAGATAATCGGGTAGTCAGTCGCTTGCTATTACCGTTAGCTATTCATGATTCTTAGTGCAGTTTTGCATAAAATCGTGGCGAATTGAGAGTTGAAATTTAAACGCAGATGCGCTTCATCTTCCCGCAGGGAAGATTAGTACAGATGTGCTGTGGTTAATTATCTGACTTATACGATCACTGCTATAACTACAAGCATTAACAATTTATTTTTGTCACTGTCAAGGCTAATTAAACCTAAATATAAAATTATGTTGGCAATTATCGCAACTATTTTGTATATATTTACTGAGTCTATAAAGAGTTCAACAGTTAGCTTTTGTTAACTTGAATATCTCCAAAAAACGTGACATTTTTTAAAAGAATAGTTAACATATAGCTTGATAAAATACTGATTATCACTATTATTAATTTTAATTCAGGTGAAAAATAATCAGATTAACAACTTGTACTAAATTTTTCTATAAATTTTCTTTACAAATATTATTAAACTAGAAAAATCTAGAAAGTATTTAGTATTTAATTATTGATTAAATATCAAGCTTAATACTTTGCATAAATAATTAAATCAAAATTAATTTCTGAAATTACATATCGTATTTACATATTTAATCAACCTTTTATATTGCTTTTGGGATGGCAATAGCAGCTTGAGCCTACATTTTTGAGGTAATGAGATGGAATCAGTGCATCGAATTATAATTGTCAGTTTATGGATTTTAAGTTTACAGCAAAGAGAGTTATATGGATGCTACAAAATATTTACAAGCATCAAGAGGATTAAATTGCGACTCTTAAACTACCGTTTTGAGGAAGGTGAATATAAAATTTATCTGCCTGGAGAAATCTATCAATGAGCTTTAGATACCTTAAGCATTTGTTGAGATTTAGTTCAATCCGAAGCATTATTATTTTGGTTCTAATATCAATTCCTAACTTGTATACTGCATCTGCTCAGACTACTACGAAAGGTGGAATTGACTGGATTTTAGTCGTAGATACTTCTGCTTCCATGCGTGGTGCTGGTGGAACCAAAAACATTTTTGAACCAGTAAAAAACTCTATTACCGAATTTGTTAATACAGCCAGATTAGGCGATACAGTTACTATTTATAGCTTTGATAAAGATGTCACTCTAAATGCCAATGATATCACTATTAATAGTAACCCAGACAGAGGTAAACTCAAGCAAATAATTAGCTCACTTCAAGCTGAGGGTGTGCGTACTTATACAGGTAAGGCTGTGCAAAAGGCTTTAGAACATTCTGCCTTATTAAATAAACGTGCTGACGCTCTTGGTCGTACTGTGAGTATCGTATTTTTGACAGATGGATTAGAAGATGTGCGTGGTATTGCTAATCCTGTTTCTATTCCTGGTAATACCCAATTTCTACGCGAGCAACAATGCAAACCCTACATATTTTTTGTGTCTTTAGGATTAAAAGAACACGAAAAGCAACTGAATGACTTTGCTAGCAATCCAGCGCTTTGTGGCAAAGGGCAAGTATTGCGAGATCCTGGAGGAGTTCAGCTAAACCAACTGGCTCAAAATATTCGACCAGCGCTTATTAAACCCAAACTTGATGTTAATCTAACGACTGTCAATTTACCCCCAGTGTTACCGGGAGCAACTACTGAACCACTCAATATTAATGGTATTAGTAATGTCAATGCTAAGGTAAGTTTGCAACTGGAAGACCCTCAGCAAAGTGGTATTCGCTTAATTTCAGCAGATCGCACCATCGACTTAGCAGCTAATCAAGCAAAAGTAATTCCTGTGCGTTTACAGATACCACCGGAGGCAAAGGGAGGCGTTAGTAGCTTGCGCTTGGTATTGACAAGTGCAGATCAAGCGATCGCACCAATTAAAATTGACCTACCTGTAACCATTCAGTCACAACTACAAATACAACCTACAAAGATAGATTTTGGCTCAATAGAAGCAGGGAAAACCACTGAAACCCAAACTTTTGTAGTTCGCAGCAATATATCTGGAACAGCTAGCTTACAACTGCAAGGCAATTTCAAAGACGTTTCTATAGCAGAACCTTCAGCAGCCATATCCTTACAACCAGGGGAAAGTAAAATTCCTGTGCAGTTGCAGGTTACTGATAGTAGTTTTGCAGGCGATCGCACCTTCACCTTAGCCCTGAAGCCAGATAACTCAATTGCTAGTCCTGTAAGTGCAGAAGCTCATCTGTATATTTTGATGCCCCTATGGCGGAAAATAGTTATTTGGTTGCTCTTAGTGCTGCTGGTGTTGTTAATTGCCTTGATAGTAGTTTGTTTGATTCAACGCAAAACCCCCTTAGAATTAGCCGAAGATTTCCGCAACCGCAACCGCTTAGAAGGAGCATTGGTAGTGCTAGAACCACTGCCACAATCATCGGAAGATGAAGAGATTAGTCTCACTCACCTACAGAAGGGTAGAGTATGCCTGAGTGATTTGATACCAGCCATTGCTGCGACAAATTCTGATGCCGAGTTAGTCACAGTTTGGCGGTTAGGCAAAAAGAATATAGATTTGCGGTGTTTGAAAGGTGTAATTTTTGTCAATACTAAAAAGATAAATACAGATGAACTCTTCAACGAGGACATCATCGAGATTGGCAACGTTAAGTTGCAATTTAACTGGATTGAACACCAAAGACCCTCTGAGACAAGCAGTGGGCAGACAAACTTTTGAATAAGATCGCAGGAAAGTGAATGTTAAGTCCCACGGTTGTGCGTCCCACGGTTGTTTTTCGTCCTACCGTTGTTATCGGGCTAGGAGGAACGGGTTATGAAGTCGTACTCAAACTTAAAAAGCGATTTATAGATGTTTATGGCTCAGTTCCAGAAGTTATTCGTTTTATTTCTATTGATACTACTGAAAATATCCAAGAACGAGAAAAATCACCTGATGGCACCAAGGTTATCTTAGAACCGAATGAACTTTATGCAATTTCTGTCGCAAATCCCCTACCGCTAACACGTAACGACCACATCGCTGAATGGTGGCCTAGGGATATTTCCGCAGCTAGCTTGATCAGTGGCGCTGGACAGATTCGGGCCCGGGGACGGCTCGCCTTGTTTGCGAAAGTAGGCGATATTGACGCTTTAATCGCTCAAGCAATCAACACTGTCCGCGAAATTCGCACTAGTAAACAAGCATTTTCCGATAACTTTCAAGTTTCCAGTCGGGATGGTGTCGAAGTTTTTATTGTTGGTAGCTTGGCTGGTGGAACGGGCAGTGGCACATTCTTAGATACGGCTTTTTTAACACGAGAACATCTTAATAATTTTTCTAATATTACGGGGGTATTTGTTTTACCCAGAGTGTTTGCCAATATTCCCCAAACTCACTTGGTAAAGTCTAATGCCTATGGCGCTCTCAAAGAAATCGAACACTTTTGGGGATTGTCACCATCTAATAGCATTGAGATCGATTATGGCATTAAAAAAATCAAAGCCGATCGCCCTCCCTTTGATGCAGTATTTTTAATTGACGGGGTTAACAAAAATGGAACTGTAGTCGGTCGTCCAGATGATTTGCAAAATTTAGTTGCAGATGGTTTGTACATCCAAATTGGTTCTCAAATCGGTCTAGACGCTGCTAACGTTGCTGATAACATTCGCGCTTATCTGGCAACTGGTGAAAAAGTTCGAGGACGCAATATCAATTACTGTAGTTTTGGTTTTGCTACTCTAACTCTGCCAGTACAGCAATATGAGCGGATGAAATTAGAAGATGCTCAAAGTTTGCTGAAGAATGAGTTGATGGCATCTACCCCAACACTTGATTTAGAAAGCGACATTACCCGGTTTTTAGAAGATTGCAAATTAGCAGAAGCTACTACTCTCCTGAATGCGTTGACTGAAAGCGATCGCGGCGGACAGATGAAACCCGAATTTAGAATTGGCGAAATCCGTCAGGATCGGACAGCTTTGCCGACGATCAAAGAACTCTACAAACGCCAGTTGGATCAATTTGAACAACGGACGGCTCAAGAATTGGGATTAAGTTTTTATCGCTTAGAGCAGACTGCATCTACTGCGATCGCAACTTTCTGGGAACGCAGTCTTAATCGTCCCAATGGACTAGCTTATGTTTTGGAGTTTTTGAGTAACCTTTCCCAAAAATTAGACGAACTACAACAAGGTGTCCAGCGTAAGTCGCAAGAGGCACAATCCAGTTTCAATGCTTTGAAATTAGAACCACAAGAAGAAAAAATTAAAGAAGTTGCAGAAACTTGGTTCCCAAATAAAAACACGATCCAAGCAGCTTGTCAGAGATACAAAGAACGGGCTGACCAAAAGTGGAAAACTTATTTACATTGGAAACGGTGTGATAAAGCGGCTGAACTCTATGGTGTACTACGGGCAAAGGTAGAGCAAATCCAGGAAAAGTGTCAGCGTCTACACAGCAACTTAGATAAAGTTTACCGAGATTTAGAACAAAGTTATCACGAGGTCAACCGTCAAGGAAGTAACGATAATCCTTTTATTCATACCATTCAGCGTATAAATATCCAATCGAAACGCCCCAAAGTTACTGGCGAAGATTTTATCCGTTGGCATCGAGAACAGTCCCAAACTTTAACGAATTGGTCTGAGAAAAAAGCTGAAGATGTCAAGAACGAAATCCTGAAATTTGTAAATGAAGCTTACTATCCTCTCACCAGCATGACTGTTGAGCAGGTTTTAGCAGATAGTAATCCCGAAGATGCGGGGCAAGATTTGCAACAACTTGGCAAACTTGCAGTTCCTCTCTGGCAGTATGAAGTATCGGAAATTCCCATTCAACAGCAGCACTTAATCACAGAATTTTATTATTACGGAGTAGAGAGCAACAACACAATTTTTAGCGATCCACCTCTTTCTAACCGCTTACCTAAAGGAAATAATAATCCTTCCTTCGTACCGACAGGCGAACCCCATAAGGTGATGCTGTTTCGGGTGGAAGTCGGCGTTCCCTTATTTGCCTTCAACGGAATGAGGGAACTGGAATCAGCTTACCTAGATCCGAATAAAGTCTTCAAGCACTTACATCGCAATTGGACAAACTTAGCTAATTTAATTCCACCGGAAGACGACGGTGGGGCGTTGCGTTGGTTTGCTTTAGCGCTAGCACCCGATCCTTATAAATTGGTTGTCAATCAGAGTAAAAAATATTTTGTTTCTACAGAACAAGCGAAAAGATTAGAGGGCGGAGTTTTGCCATTGGGAGGCGATCGCAAATCAGCATTTAAAGCTTTCAAAAGCAACTTGCCTCTAGTTAAGGAAATTGCTGACAAAATTGAGCGAATTACCCACGAAGATCAAGACAAAGCCAAATCTACTTTGCAAAACTACATCAATCACCTCAATCAAGTTTTAAAGGGAGGCAAGGTTGATGCCCAAATTCAAGAACAGGTAGAAATGGAAATCCAGGAAATTGAAGCTTACCTGGAAGATTTAGATGTGATTATTTAGCCCTATACTTTGCACTCTGAGAGGATGTTTGAAAAGTCGCAATTCATACTAGTCCTGGCGACTAGAAGTCGCGGCTATACAGACAAAACCTGCCTCCGCAGGTTAAAAACTCTTGATTTTTTCTTAGTCCACGGAGGTGGACTTTGTTTGTGTAGTAGCGAATTCTATTCGCCCAATCTTTTCAAACAACCTCTAAGAATGTTTTTATGCCAAAACCAACTATTTTACTTGCACTCGATCCTCACAGTGCCGCTTTTTGTACAGCCATTAAACGGCAACTGCAAAAATTTCCAGCCGATCAAACCTGTTTAATCCAAACTTATAACTTAACTTGGGATGGTCAAACTTTTGGCTTTAGTGGCGAGTTAGATCGGTTTGCTGACACAAGTTTTGATCTGGCTCAAACTCATAGTAAACAAGCTTATGTTTCCAAAATCCGTACCCAGTTCAACGAAGCTACTGGCGAACTGCAAACTGCACTGATTGAATTATTGAAAACAGCTAGTCAATCAAAAGAAGCGATCGCAGCGAAACGTCAGGGAGTGGAAATCAGCAGCAGCCATCGAGTATATCTCATGCTATCAGCCAGCAATCAATTTGCTAGGGGAGTAGTTTTTGACATAGTACGCTTGATTCGTTGGCTATTTTCTAAGTACTTTACAGATATTCCTTACAGTTTAGAAGCTTTATTGCTGCTGCCAGGGTTATTTACCCAAGCCACAACTACTGATTATGGTGCTGCTTACGCCTTCCTGAAAGAGTTAGATTACAAAATGATCGGTGGAGTTGTGATTACAGGTAGTCAAAAAGTACCACCTTTTGATAACTGCTGGCTGATGGATGAGCGAATTGGGGGACTGAGCGATAATTTGCCTAGCTATGCTGATGCTTTGGCAGGTTTTCTCACCGTGGAACCAGAAACCAACGGCTTATTGCTTGGCGCACAAAAAGTACGGGGGAAAATACCCGCCTATAGTTCATTTGGTTATGGAGAATTGTTTTTCGCTGGAGAAACAACTATTAACCGTTTGAGTGCTGCCTTTGCTGCCGATATTATCAGGGAGCAGTTTTTACCGAAGGCAGAGTTCACTCCCGAAGCAAGTCGAAAATGCCTGTTAGATGCCAAAGGATTTGTCCTTAGCGAAGATTTCAGTAATGCTTTTTTGCAATTAGAACGAGACAACGGTAAACCAGTTTGGCAAGATTTTAATCCGCGTATTGAGATCCATGCAGGGATGGCGCGGGAATATGGGATGGAATTGCAGCGTGCTTATCGGCAGTTTGAAAATAAAGAGCTACTTTCTTATAAGCGCACGTTGGAAAAGTGTTGTAAACAACTACAAGCAAACCTAACCAACTTCTTAGATCGCAGCATAAATAGCTATGTTGATGCTACACCTAGAGGCTTACATGAAGGAGTTAGGCTATTAAACATATTGACCTTTTTATATTTGGAACTGCAAACGGATGCCATTGGCGATCAATCCCAGAATCTGGTTACAGAACTACGAACGGCTGAAGCATTTCTCGATTCAAGATTGCAGGTAACAATTGATCCAGAAGCCACTCAAAAGCTGCTCAACCAAGTTCTATCCTTAAAATTGCGGCAGCAACAATTACAAGATGCTTTAACTGAAAGAAAATCTGAAGAACAACTGCAAGAGTTACAAACTACACAAAAACAGCTAGAAACAGCCGTTGCTGACTATCGTCAAGGGTTAAATGCCGAAATCGAACAAGCTCGACAAATTCGCTTTATGGCGATCGCTCGCGCTCGCGAACAAGCTGAAGCTGCGATCGTTGTCGCTCAGAATCACTTAACGGCCATTGAAAATCAACTTGAAACAGCTACAGATAATTTAGATGAACTACTAACGGAAGAAAACCGTTTTCGATCGCAGTATCTGATCGTTTATCCGATTTTAGTTACTGGAGCTTTATTAGCCTTACTGATTCTGACGGGAATTTTCAGTCAATCAACGCTGTGGCTGTTATTGCAAAAATTTTGGGCTAACTTAGTTACTTATCTGCTTTGGACTGCGGTAACAATTTTGACTTACTTAGGGATAGTTTGGCTCAAATACAGCACTAATATTCGCGATCGCATTCAGAAGGTTCAGAAACAAATTAAACGCCTAGAAAGCACTATTAAAGCAACCGCCGTCGAATTACGTCGCAGTTATAACGAACAATTAAAGTTAGAGTACGATTTATACGCCCAAAATCTCCGTGTCGAGGCGTTAAATTATTTGATTAAAACAGCTAAACAAAGAACTGAAACCTTACGTCAAACTCTATCTGATTTCTCTGAGATACACAATAATTTAATTGCTCAACGCGATCTATCTACTACAAAGTTCTCTGAAACTCGGCTCACAGTTCTAACCGATGCAGATATTGATGCTTATTACCAAAGTTTCCTTTCCACATTACCAACAAAAAAGTTTACTCAGGAACAGGTTAGCCGTTCTCAATCGTGGAAAATTTCTGCTGAAGAATTTCAGAATCAACTTATGCCCTTTGCTCGTCAGCAGTTCGAGCAATTGGGTAACTTGTCTATTGGCGAAGTATTAAAGCAGTCAGATTTAATTGCCGCTAATACAGCTAATTTGCGTTTGAATCAACTTTATGATAGTGCTAATTTATTACTGCGAATTCAAGATATTGACACTAACTTGAACCCAACTTCTCAACGGGAGATTACCCTCTGGCTGGGAGCAAAAGATAAAGAACAAATTTTTGCGTTTTACAGTCGCTTTAGTCGTAGTTTAACCGCCTTGGTAGCTGAAGATGAGCAACGGTTGTGTATTTTGACTCGTTCGTTAGGCTTTCCGGCTTATTTTCTCAGTCAAATTGAGTATTATCGAGACTGCTATGAACGGACTCAGAACGAACAAATCGATGAAGACGAAAACATTCCCGATTTAATCCCAGAAGAAATTGGTTCTGGTAGAGAATTAAAGCTAGCTTATCAAACTTTGATTTTAGCGATCGCTCTTGGGCTACTATCCCAGCATTCTCAAGGTGATTATCAATTTAACGGTCGGTCACTTGGTAAAGACCGAGAACAAATTGCCTTAGCTTTAGCAACTGAGTTTACCCTTCAAGAACTCTATGGAGACTTAGAAGAACGTATCGAAATATTTGAAGGTGATTTTATTTACCATAAATTACAGGAATTTGGAACATCTGCTTCAGATTTAAATCCTTACGAACGCAAGCTTTTAGATCGTCTGCTCTCAGACTATAACCCTCTTAATTAGGCATTAAATCACCTTTTTTACTTCTCTGGAAATTGAATATAGACCTAACCTCAGCCCCTAAAGAACTTCCAGTTAAAACCCTGCGGGACACTGCGCGTTCGCGTAAGCATCCCGCAGGGTACGTAGAGGCGCAATGTCTTATGCCTCCAGTCAGATATTGAGTCATAGGCTCAATGAATGCATTCCCAGTTTCGGACTGAGAAAGAGAAAAATCTTATTAAGCTAGGTTTTTAGGGCTTGTGTGTACACCTAGCTTTTTAAAGGGGATCTTTAGACTATGCACCCTAAGCAAACCGCATTGATACCAATCCTAACTTCGATAATTGGTACAGGCGATCGCTGCTTGATTTTACAGTGAATTGCTTGCTCATCAAAGGATGCTCTGGCACCAACATCACTTATGTGAACTCCTCTCTACTGAATTTGTGAACTTCTCCCTACGCAATCCTTACGTAAATTCCAATTAAAAAACGCTCTTTTTTACTCAAGCTTTACAAGAAACTAGTGGATGCACGACTAGTATGGGTATGTAATCAATCGACTGCATCCCAGATGTAATAACTAAATTACTTATACGGTTATTACTTATGCAGAGGTGTAGAACTGGTAAATAAAAATTCGTCCTTAAATAGAAGATTTCTTCTGCATAAGACAAACATGGCTTGAAAAGTTCCCAAGCTACCCATCCTGCTTGTCTAACTTGGCTCTTACTCATTAGTAAGGCAGTAGATAAGCATGACAAATTTGCAATCTTAACATCGTAAAAAGAAAACCAAAAAATTGTATGAAAAAATACACCACAGTCGTAAAGCGTTTTTTGGCATTAGCTACTCCAGCGATCGCTACTTCGATATTTGCAACCTTACCGAGCCAAGCTGCTACCATTGCCTATTCTGAGTCAAAATTCAACATCAATAACTTTAGTAGTAGTCCTTTAGATGTTAGAACTTTGACTGATAATGTGACTACAGCAATTAGCACAGGTGGTCAAGTAACTGCTGATGCTAACGCTGAGGCTAAGTTTAATATCGATGCAAACAACTCTGCCTCTAATTTGTCTTTCAGCCAAGCTCAAGGTCAGGGTGATGGCTATACAGGGTCGGCGGAAAGCTTCGCTGCGATTATCGGTTATGATTTTATAGTAGACAAAGAGTTTTCTTTTGATTTCAGTGGCTTATTTAACCTTAAAACATCCATTGATGATGCAGTGACTGAACGTGCAAATGCTCGTGGAGAGTTCTTATATCAGTTATACGACAGCGATACTGGTAATCTTTTGGACTCTTTCAAGATTTCTGGAAATCTATCAACGATAGGTAACAATGATGCTTTTGTATTTGAACCGAGTAGTAACATAACTCTTGATTCAAGTCAGACTTCTATTGATAAATCTTTTGGCGGAACACAGGAATATGCTTTGACTAGCTTTAAGGGTAAATATTCCCGTACTTTCGATAAGTCAACTCGTTTAACTTTAATAGAATCTAAAAGTAATCAGGTGAGCGTCTATACTATCCCAGAACCCTCAACAATTCTAGGTTCGCTGTTTAGTTGCACTATGTTTGGTGCTGTCTCAATGCGCAAGCGAAAAAGAGCTTCTTCGGCTGCGTTGTTGATTAATAAAGATTTAAGGTCTGTTTAGTATGTTTGCACTAAGAGAAGTTCAGGTCTGGGAAATGGCATTTATGGAAACCACAATATTTTTGGAACTGTGGATATCGTTTTAAACCCGGAGTACCCCTTTTACAGTTGTCATAAAACCAAGAGATAGAAGACTATGCTTGTTCTCAACTGCTAAGTCTTGCCATTGAGCTAAGTTCATTAGCAAAAGAAAAGTTAGCTGCAAATACAGCACAATCAACTCCATAATTTATGCAAATCTTTTTTAGCTGTATTTTTAATATTTATTCATAGCCAAATACAGCTATTTTGAATAAATTTTACAGTCAGAATTGCATTATCTACTGCTGTTATCTGGGCTGACTTTTCATCAGCTTTGAACTCAAAAACAAGCATAGTCATTCAGCAACGCCGAAGTGTCACTTTTACCTACTGTCTTATACTACATATATGTGGTATCAGATAGAGGTATAAAAATATTCCTAACAAACTTTTATGGGCTATGTCCATAAAAGCTTCCTACAATTTGGTTATGCCAGCTTTATTAAACTTTTGCCGATGTATCGACAGATGCAATAACCTTATCACCATCAGTAATAGCGGCAGCAATACCGGCACCAATAGCACCTGAAATCTCAGCTGAAATACCGGATTTGTCTATTTTATAACTGCTCTTCTTAGCAGTAGAATAACCACGTGCGTAAGCAGATGCAAATCCCCCTTGTACTTGACTAAGATCGGAAACTTCATCTTCACAAAAACTGAGATCGGAAATTCTTAATCGTTCCATAAAAAAGCTCTCTTTGAAAAACGAATGTATTGCTGAAAGTTTTGATAACTTTCAGCAATTTTTCTATCTAAAATGCACTGTAGCACACTGTAGTGCTAAGGCATATTTAGCCGGCAGAAGAACTAGATGAACCAACACTAGCAGATAGGCTGTATTTCTTGGAGACAGCAATGGTGCTAGTGGCAATGCTGGTGATAGCGATGTTTTTACCAAAAGCGAATGCTTTTGAATTAGCATCTGCAAAAGCTATTCCACCTTGAACATTCTCATTTTCAAGAACGGTTTCTACATGAGAAAGATCGTTGATAATCATGATTTTCTTTCCTAAGAGTTAGTAAGGTAAACTTGTTTGTTGTCGTGCCACTACAACTTGTTTTTTAGCAGCATACAAAGAATAGCACTATTAGAATTCGATGAATAGTAGTTTTACGTAAATTTTCTTTCGACAAGTAAAAAACATTCTATTATCAAGTTACTGACACTTTCTGGTATTTAGATATTGTTTGAAAAGTATCTTGCTGTGTATTATCAAGTTACTGACACTCTCTGGTATTTAGATATTTATCTTGCTGTGTATTATCAAGCTACTGACACTTTCTGGTATTTAGATATTGTTTGAAAAGTGTTTCACTATGGCTTTAGACACTTTTACATTCCCTAACTTTCAGGGCTATTTAATTCGATCTATTATGAATATTGCCAACAGCATAGCCAATAAATTTGGTGAAGTTAGTAATCGAAAAATTACTATCTTAAAGAGTCAATTTCAGTACGTTGGCAAAGCCTTGCCGGAGGCATCACCATTTTCTTGTGCAATCAGATTTTTATTCACCTGATTTTTTGCTTGAAACGCTTGTAAATCAGCACCTTTTAGGAAAAGAAACACCCTTGACGGGTTAGGGGTGTTTCATAGCCTTCATTGGTATCAGTCAACTTAAGCTAAAACTCCTTTAAAATCTCGTTTCCAGCCTCCGACAGAGAGCGAGATAATCTCCTAGAAGCTTTTTCTAGACTGGCTTTAACCTTAATTTGACACCAATGCAAGACCTTGCGCCCCTATAAATCTAGAAATAATTTGAGATAATTTATTTTTTGCAAGTCCTTAAAAGAGAAAGATAGTAAGATTCAAAGCCTCTCTCTTTTTAGAAAAAATATTGCAAATAAGTCTAAGGATAGATTGACAATATATTTGTTCGTCGAATTTATCCTGCCTTCTTAGCAAACTGGTTATAATTATCTTCCATCTCCCTCAGAAATCAAATTCTCATATACACAGTATTTATATGGGACGTGTTCGTTCTAAATCTGACCTACCTACAAAAATCTGTCCGGTATGTCAACGTCCTTTCACATGGCGTAAAAAGTGGCAAGATTGTTGGGACGATGTGAAATATTGCTCAGAACGTTGTCGTCGTCGCCGTTCTGAAGCTCAAAATGAAACCAACCGCGATACAGACGCAAATAGCGCAAGAGATTAATGGAGTTACAGGTGCAACCTAAATTAATTATTCATGGAGGGGCTGGTAGTTCTCTCCACGGTAAAGGCGGATTAGAGGCGGTGCGCCGATCGCTCCATACAGTAATAGAAGAAGTTTATTCTCTGCTATTGTCAGGAGCAACTGCCTCAGAGGCAGTGGTGCAGGGTTGCCTAATGCTCGAAGACAACCCCCGTTTTAATGCTGGTACTGGTTCAGTATTGCAATCTGATGGACAAATCCGTATGAGTGCTTCCCTGATGGATGGTGCATCAGGGCGGTTTAGTGGTGTGATTAATATCTCGCGGGTGAAAAATCCGATTGATTTAGCGCAATTTTTACAAAGCTCGCCAGATCGAGTGCTATCAGATTTCGGTTCGGCTGAGTTGGCGCGGGAAATGCAAATTCCCAGCTACAACGCTTTAACGGATTTGCGGTTACAAGAGTGGATACAAGAGCGCCAGGATAATTTTAAAAGCACAATGGCTGGCGTGGTAGCAGAACCCGAACTGTTAGAAACTAGCAATGCCGGACGCGGAACTATCGGTGTAGTAGCTTTAGATGCATCTGGTAAGTTAGCTGCTGGCACTTCTACTGGTGGGAAGGGCTTTGAGCGGATTGGCAGGGTAAGTGATTCGGCGATGCCAGCAGGTAATTATGCGACTAGTAATGCTGGTGTTAGCTGTACTGGCATTGGCGAAGATATCATCGATGAGTGTTTAGCCGCACGGATTGTAGTGCGTGTTACTGATGGGATGTCATTGAAGGAGGCGATGCAGCGATCCTTTGGGGAAGCCCAGGAGAACAAACGCGATTTGGGAGCGATCGCCTTAGATGCTAGTGGAGCGATCGCTTGGGGGAAAACTAGCGAAATCTTACTCGCCGCCTACCACGACGGCGAAAAAGTTGGTGACACCTTGGAATGGACTGGCAACGAACTGATCGGCTATTGTTGAATCAGTTTCAGGGCTTCAGCTAAAGTTTCTTGCCGATCAACCATTGCGGCCAATTCTTGGGCTTCATAACGCCCCTCAAAAGCTTCTAGCGCCGCTCGTTTCAGTGCCACTTGATATCCTTGTTCCAGAATATCGATTAATTCTGTTTGATTCAAGTAAAAGCCACTGGATTTGCGGCGCTTGTTTATTTTGTTGATTTCCCGCACTGTATTTTCTATTAAAACATCCCAAGAGCGAGTAGAACGTTTTTCGGCCTTTTGTTTAATTAAATGGATGAGCAGAATCACACCATAACTATCAATTTTATTGATTTTGTCACTGAGGCTCATTTCTTCTAACTCATCCACCAACAGTAGCGCCTCATGGATTTTGCCTTGTTCTAGAAATTGCCTAAGTTCTAGCAATTCTTCCATGCATGTTATATGTTGAGATTTTGGCTATATTACTAATCTAGCTAGATTAGACATCTGGCAAAAATCGTGATTTATAGTCTAAAACCACAAATCGAGTGCAATTAACACCGATGAATTATTTATGTCGATCTGTGGTTTCATTTTCAACATTTTTCCTTCGCCAAGCTGGTTTCACCACCTGACGACTACGGGCAATTACCAGAGAATCATCAGGCACATCTTCTGTCACAGTAGAACCAGCTGCAATGTAGACATCATCTCCCAAAGTGAGCGGAGCCACTAAAACGCTATTGGCGCCAGTTTTTGTGCGATCGCCTATTTTGGTGCGATGTTTCTTCACGCCGTCATAGTTGGCAGTAATTGTACCAGCACCAATATTTACCTGATTGCCGACAACAGTATCACCTATATATGACAAATGGGCTGCATTGGTGCGATCGCCTAATTGCGTATTTTTCAATTCCACAAAATTCCCCACACGGCAACCAGCACCCACCTGTACCTGACCGCGCAAATGAGTATAAGGGCCAATTCGACTTCCGGCCTGCACAGTGCTATTTATGACTACTGAATATTGCACTGTGACATTTTCACTTAACTGACTATTTTCAATTAAACTTCCCGGCCCAATGTGACTTCCTGTTTGAATCGCCGTATTTCCCCGCAGGTGAGTTTGGGGTTCAATAATTACATCTGGCTGTAATTCCACTGTTTCATCAATGGTGATGCTTGTGGGGTCGATGAGGGTGACACCCGCCAGCATCCATTTTTCCTTGACTCGTTTTTGCAAAATTTCGGATGCTGTTGCTAGTTGCAAACGATCGTTGATGCCGAGAATTTCTTGGTAATCTTCCACATCCACTGCCATTACTTGTCCCACCTGAGTCACAGCATCGGTAAGATAGTATTCTTTTTGGGCATTGTTTGCTTGAAGGTGGGGAAGCACCTTTGCCAAATCTGGCCAGCGAAAGCAGTAAACTCCAGCGTTAATCCGCTGATTTTCTCGTTGAGCAGCCGTACAATCCTTGTGTTCGACAATTTGCTGCACAATATTTTCATCGTTGCAAAAAACGCGCCCATAGCCTGTGGGGTCAGGTAGATGCGAGGTGAGAATAGTGGCAGAGTTTTGATTTTGGACATGAGTTTGTAACATCTGCTTAAGAGTTTCGCTACGCATTAACGGTAAATCACCGTTAAGTACCAGCAAATCTCCACTGTAATTTTCCAAGTGAGGAAGTAATTGCTGGATAGCATGACCTGTCCCCAATTGCACAGTCTGTTCGACAAACTCCAAACTGGGAATTGAATGCATGGCGGCTTGCACTTCCTCGGATTGATATCCCACAATCACGATTCGCCGTGAGGGCGAAAGTGGTTCTACACTTTCGAGAACTCTCTCTACTAGCGATCGCCCACCCAAAGAATGTAAAACCTTGGGTAAGCGTGATTTCATCCGTGTGCCGCGTCCCGCCGCTAGAATTGCTACAACTACCATAATTAGCTATCAGCTATCAGTGAAATTGTGATTAATGCTGTTGGTACTTTAAAATCTCGGCTCAAATCATACCAGCTAATTATAGAAGACTGAAAATATTAAAGGAGTCGGAATTCAGGAGTCGGTATAATTTCACTCCTCAAAAGCAGAGATTATCATACCAATTAGCGTTCATTACAGCAGCTACAAATCATTACTCCCTATTCCCCACTCTTACCTTTTTCCTGACAAGAGCGAATAAACTCTGCAAACTGCTGCATTAATTTGGGGTTACGCCAACCGGAATCAGTTTCTTCTTGCATCACTAAAAGTGCTTCTGCTGAAGTAAAAGCTCTTTTGTAAGGTCGTTCGCTGGTTAGGGCATCGTAAATATCAATTAACTGAAATACTTGCGCTAGGTAAGGAATATCATCCCCCTTGAGTCCATCGGGGTAGCCTGAGCCATCCCAACGTTCATGGTGATGACGAATAATCGGAATTACACCGCGCATACTCCGTAGTGGTTGGCAAATTTTTTCTCCAATCAAAACGTGCTGCTGCATAATTTGCCAATCTTCGGGGGTGAGTTTGCCTTTTTTTAACAGCACAGCATCGGGAATACCTACCTTACCGATATCGTGGAGATAACCACCCCACATCAAATCTCGAATTTGATAGCGTGAGAGGTTGAGGTATTCACCAAAAATTTGTCCCAGTTTTACTAGACGTTCGCAATGGTTGCCTGTATTGGGATCGCGGCTTTCAATGGACATGGCAATGGAAAACAGTACTTGTTCGGCATGGTCTAAATCTTCGTTCAGACGCTTCTGCCGCACCAAGGACTTTACACGCGCCGCTAGTTCTACACGATCGAAGGGTTTGGTGAGAAAATCATCTGCCCCAACTTCAATTCCTCGAATGCGCGATCGCCTGTCATTTAAGGCTGTAATAAAAATTACTGGGATTAACCTAGTCTGCTCATCTTGTTTAAGCAATTGGCACACTTCAAATCCATCCATTCCTGGCATCATTACATCCAGCAAAATCAAATCTGGTTGTTTTTGAGTTACCAATCCGACAACAATAGAACCACTATCCGCCTCAATCACTTCGTATCCTTCCATCCCCAAGAGGGCAACAGCAGTCATCCGGCTGGCGGCATGATCGTCAACGACTAAAACCTTCGGCGGATCTAAATCAAACCCATTCACTTTAGAACCTTTGGCTTGTAGTGTTCTAGAGACCAATGAATCATCATCACAATTAACATCAGATTTTATCCAAGAAGACATTGCTTGCCTATCTTCAAGCATAAAGTCTCCTTGAGATAAGCCTAAAGAATAACCCTCCGCATTTTGCGATTCCACAGCATGATTTGAACCGATACTCTTCACTGTGCTAATAGGGTTTGACCCATTAACAATTTTTTCTGTAAAGCCTGTATGGTTGGATTTCCATTGAATCACAAAGGCACTCCAAGTTTTTGCACAAGTTAGTTAACAGTGTCAGATTTTAAAAAAAAATTTAAGATTCGACTGTATCTGAGTCAGAGTTTCGATATGGATTATGCATGATGTCAGGCTGCCGATCTGGATTTTTTGCAGCATGTATCTTTTATGTTACGAACAAGGTGTATCTTGTTGTCAAATTTTTTGCTTCTAATTCCAGTATGATAAATTCTCACAAATGTTAAATCAGGTTTTTTACGGAGATTTTTTAGCCTTGTGGCGTCAGAAAACGTTGTAATTGACCACTTTATATCAAGATATCGGATTTTGAGTTTTAAGTCTTTATAGTAATCATTTAGATATAAATGTTTTTACTCAGTTATAGGAATACTCCAGTACTGCTAAGTACAATGTAATATTGAATACTAACATATAGTTAAGCTATTTGGCTTGTAAAAACTCGTTGAATTAGGCTTGCAGCACATAGGCGTAGCATATTGTATGATATTGCAATCAAACTACAAACTAGTTCCCATAAAATCCCTGCCTTGTGTTCCCAATAGCCACCTTTTTCGCCAATGAGAGGCAGGTTCAAGGCAAGATATTTGTTGCTCTTGTTGTCGCCGCCTGACTATGACTTCAGTTGGATCGCTCAATTGAGGATCGCGATAGGGAATAGCAGCACGAGTTAGCAAGTGTTCTTTTTCAACTTCTGAGAGGGTAGTGAGTAGCGACTGGTCTTTAGACTCAGCATCTTTAGAATGTGTTGCTATGGT
Organism: Nostoc sp. PCC 9305; assembly: GCF_963920915.1. Taxonomy (NCBI): domain Bacteria; kingdom Bacillati; phylum Cyanobacteriota; class Cyanophyceae; order Nostocales; family Nostocaceae; genus Nostoc; species Nostoc sp. PCC 9305. The sequence goes on along the minus strand of NZ_CAWUDN010000058.1, from coordinate 3,639 downwards.
ACCAGGCGATCGCCTTCCTACGGGTGGAGTAGAAGATATCACCAAGCCAGCAGACAAAAGTGCTGTGCGTACAGCAGCAGCGCAAGAATAGGTGGCTAATACACCATCTGGATGTAAACACAATGACAGCTGTTTAATAAATTCAACAGTCCACAATTGAGGACACTGTGGTGGTGAAAAGGGATCGAGGAAAATTGCATCTGCCCAGAAACCCGACTGACGTACTAGGGCGATTGTAGTTCTAGCATCGCCAATTAGTAGCTTCGCTATCAAGCAAGGTGTTTGTACTTGATGCTCAAAAGCTAGCTTTTTCAAAATTTCAATATAGTTACAGTTCCAATTGTCGAACAATTGATGAGCGATCGCCGCTTGTGGCACTGCTGGATTCAGTTCTAAACCGATTACTTCAACACAACAACTAGGATTTACTGCCCAAATTGTTTGCAAAGCAGCAGCTGTGTTATATCCTAGACCATAACAAACATCCAATAGTCGCAAGACTGGTTTTTGCGCTGCTGTAGCCAGTTGAGTAGGTTCTACAAACTTGCAAAAACTTTCCTGCGTAGCTCCATAATGGCTGTGAAAGGATTCACCAAACTCTTGAGAGACAAAGGTGAAAGAACCATCTGCTGTTAACTTAGGTGTAAAATTCTCTAAGCCTGACATCTTACAAAAAAAACTAAATAATGACTAATGCCCAATCCCCAATTTGTTGTTTCGCCAGCTTGGCTGTTTGAACATCTAGAAGATCCGCAAGTCGTTATTGTGGATTGTCGCTTTTCTTTAGCCGATCCACAACTAGGACGACAAAAGTATCAAACAAGTCATATAGAGGGGTCATATTACTTAGATTTGAATCAGGATCTTTCCAGTCCAGTGGATAAGCATGGCGGGAGACATCCTTTACCTAATCCTAATGATATAGCTAACAAATTGGCAGCAATCGGGGTAAATTACCAAAAAAGTTTAGTTGTAGCTTATGATGATTCGCGCTTTGCCTTTGCAGCTCGTTTATGGTGGCTGTTGCACTATCTAGGACATGAGCAAGTAGCAGTATTGGATGGCGGCTTGGCTGGATGGCAAAAATCTGGATATTCTGTTACAGATGTTATTCCTTCCCCGCGGATGGGTACGTTTGTCCCTCAAGTACAAACAGAAAAGGTGGTAGATATTACAGCGGTGAAAAACCGGAAAGACAGCCACGAGGTAGTATTAGTAGATTCAAGAGAGAGCGATCGCTACCGAGGCGAACGAGAGCCAATCGATAAAATTGCCGGACATATTCCTGGTGCAGTCAACTATCCCTGGCAAGAAGTTACAGACTCTTCCGGCTACCTACTCCCTCCAGAAGAACAACGCCGTCGGTGGGAAAAGCTAGAAACATCTGAAGAAATATTCGTATATTGTGGTTCTGGCGTTACTGCTTGTGTGAATTTACTTTCTTTAGAATTAGCTGGTATTAGCAAGGGTAAACTTTATGCTGGTAGCTGGAGTGATTGGATTTCCTATTTATAGTTAGGAGTTAGAAGTTAAGAATTAAAACTCCTAACTCTTAACTCCTAACTCTTAACTCCTAACTCTTAACTCCTAACTCTTTTCAAAACCGACCTAATTGCAAACCATAATTAATACTGAAGAACCAGCCATCAAAATCAATGTTTTCGGCGGTTGAACTACCTAAACTTACTCCAGCTTGGACATTCATAAAAATGGTATCGGATATTCGGTAATTTAAGTGTCCGAATAGCCGATAAAATTCGTCTTCTCGATCGCGCTGTGTAAAGTCTGATAAACTCATTTGGTAGTCAATACCAACCTGGAGAGGCTTTTGCAAGTTATAGTTCAGAGACACCCAAAAGGAATTGATTATCCGATTACGACTTTGGGGATCGGCAAAATTTACACTCAATTCGTAGAAGCTATCTAGGGTTAATCTTGAAGTTAAGGGATCTCGCCGTCCCAAAGACAGTTGTAGGGAATTTTCATTTAAAAAGCGATCGCCTGCTTTGAAACTACTGAAACTACAAACTAAAATTACTGCTTTTCGGATTTTTCCCGGATTTTTTTAAACTGAGATGCTCCGATAAAGTTCCTGCTTAAATTTTAGTGAAATACAGCCAGTGGATAATTTCACAACAAATCTTAGCAAGTTATTGTCCCCCATAATTAATGACCCTCTGTCTGAAATGATTATAAAGGATTATATGTAAGGTACTTCTCGTTTAATTTTTTATATCAAATACTCACTTTTCAATCTCCCACAGACTTTATTCCATAAAATTTCAGTCTCTGAAGGAAAACTTAAATCAACTCAATACTTATAGTAATCCAATTTGATTCATGAACTGGCTTGCATAGATGAGGAAAATGTCAACACGAAAAAAAGTAATAACTGAGTTTTTTCAAAAATAAAATATGAGCATATTATTTTATTTAATGCATTAAATCTAAATTAAAATTTAAACTAATTTCCCTAAAAAACTCTTACAACAATTAGCATTAGCTTAAACTTTAATTTTTATGATATTAGTTGAAGGTCAAAATTTCTCAAACTATGTTTTATAAATCGTTTCCATTATTGGTTCTTGGTTTATGGGGACTTATAGTACTGCCTTTGCCAAATCGGGTAAGTGCCATAACTCCTCTAACGCGAGCAGAGATTCAGAACCTCCGCAACATCGTACAACTGATACCCAAAGATAAATTGAAGAAACGTCCTGCACGCAAATTAGATGCAATGACTCCTGGGGACGGTTTGTCAACTGGTCGATCTTCTCTAGCAGATTTGCGTTTTAATGATGGCTCTTTGGCACGAGTTGGAGAACAGGCGTTATTTCAATTTTTGCCGAAGACTCGTGACTTTAAACTGACAAATGGGACTGTGTTGTTGCTCATCCCACCAGGAAAGGGGCAAACACGTATACAAACACCAAATGCAGCAGCAGCAATTCGTGGTTCAGCATTATTTGTACGCTACGATCAACAAACAGACACCACGATTGTGGGTGCGCTGACAAATAGCGGCATTGAAGTTTCTAACAAGAAAGCTTCTGAAACTCAGGTGTTAGAAGCAGGGCAAATGGTGATTATAGTTAAAGGCGAATTTCAGAGGTTATATGATTTTGATCTCAGAAATTTTTATGAAACGAGCCAACTGGTTCGGGAGCTTGATTTAAACAGGCAGAGTCCTGTGCCTACACCTGATCCTGCAATCACCAGTGTTCAAGCCGAAACTACTGCGGCTTTGAAAGCACAGCCACCTATAAAAGGCGAGGGAGTAATTGAAAACCCCTCTTTTGTGCAACTAACTCCTAGCCTAACAGATAAATTACCAATCACTCCAACACCTGTAACGCCCGTAACTCCAACACCTGTAACCTCAACAGATCCAACACCCGTAACCTCAACAGATCCAACACCTGTAACTCCAACACCTGTAACTCCAACACCTGTAACCTCAACAGATCCAACACCTGTAACGCCAACACCTGTAACGCCCGTAACACCCGTAACTCCAACACCCGTAACCTCAACAGATCCAACACCTGTAACGCCAACACCTGTAACGCCCGTAACACCCGTAACTCCAACACCCGTAACCTCAACAGATCCAACACCTGTAACGCCAACACCTGTAAC